>JAZDIY010000064.1:0-6620 GCA_043804445.1 Chloroflexota bacterium
AAACAGCAACCGTCCACTCAACTACAGTTTGATTATTACATATAGTGATATTCAAGGAAACAATATTCCTGAACAGGTTATTCCTTTGGACTTATCAGTTTACCGTAACCTTCCAGCACATCCTGAAAGTGAGATAGATAAGCTTGTCAAAGCGATTGAAAAGCTGACGCGTAGTATTGGTAAATAAAGGTTAAAGAACATTGCTAACTAGCTGGCCGGCCCCGGCGGTGACGATTGACTCGGGGTTATATTTTGCGGTAATCTGCACTGGGTAATCAGGGTGCCGGAGGTGACGATGCCGCTGAGACTTGGCCTGTGGGAGATACTGATGGTGCTGCCCACCATTGCCATCTATTTCACCCCGACCATAGTGGCCATCTTCCGGCGTGCCCGCCACCTGCCGGGCATACTGGTGTTGAATATATTGGCTGGTTGGACATTCCTGGGGTGGTTAGCTGCCCTTATCTGGTCAATCCGTGATAGAAAACAGGCCGTTGCGTAGGGGCGTAATCCGGTAGGGCGGTATCTATCCTAGTAGTTGATTCGTGATTTTAACCTGTTCACAGGCTGGTATCCAGAAAGGGAGGGCATAAAAAGAGAGGGGTGTTAGCCCCTCTCTAAAAATATTCCCCTTCCCCTTAACTTGAAGGGGAAGGGGATAAAGGGGATAGGGTTTACCGATTAAGCTGAGGTGGGGTCAACCCCGTTGCCTGCCCCTGCGCCACTAGCGGCATCACCTGCCGCCGGCTGGCAGTGAGGGCAGAAATAGCTCCCCCGGTTACGGACGGGGATACGCTCCAGCGGGGTGCCGCAGACCGGGCAGACCTCGCCCCGGCGGTGGGCCACCTTGAACTGAAGGTGGGACTGGCCCAGCTCACCGCTGGGTCGGATGTAGGTATCGGTGCTGGCCCCCTTGGTGGCGATACCCGCCCGCAGCACCCGCCGGATGGCGGCCTGCAGCCGTTTCACCTCCGCCGCCGATAGCCCTCCGGCCGGTCTCAGGGGGTGGATTCTGGCGGCGAAGAGGGCCTCGTCGGCGTACATGTTGCCGATACCGGCGATGACCCCCTGGTCGCAGAGCAGGGCCTTGATGGGGGCGGTACGGCCCTTGAGCAGCTCCCCCAGCCGCCCGGGGGTGAAGCCGGCCTCCAGAGGGTCCGGGCCGAGTTTGGGGATAACCTCGTCCTTGTCGGCCACCAGCCACATCGCCCCGAACTTGCGCGGGTCACGGAAGTGGACGTCAACGCCGCCGTTCAGGTGGATGACGGCCCGGATGAACTTCTCCGGGGCGGTGCCGGTCTCTTTCAGCAGCAGCGAGCCGGTCATCTTGAGGTGGATGACCAGCACCCCGGGGCCGCTTAAAGACAGCACCAGGTACTTGCCGTAGCGGCCGATGCCGGTGACGGTCTGCCCGGTGAGGCCGGTGCGGAACTCCGCCGCCGGGGGGCGGCGCACGATGCCCTCCCAGGGGAGGTCAACCCCGGTGATACGGTGGCCCACCAGGTGGGGAGAAAGCTCGTTCCGGGTGGTCTCTACCTCGGGCAGTTCCGGCATCTTACTCCATTTCTCCCCAGTTGGCCCCGGCCTTGATGTCCACCTTGAGCGGCACGCTGAGCTCCAGGGCCGAGGACATCACCGCCGGCACCAGGGCCGCCATCTCCGGCCACTCCGCCTCCGGCACCTCGAAGATAAGCTCGTCGTGCACCTGGAGCAGCATCCGGCTCTCCAGGCGGCGCCTCTCCATCTCGCGGTGCAGGTTAATCATGGCTACCTTGATGATGTCGGCGGAGGTGCCCTGCACCGGCATGTTGATGGCCATGCGCTCGGCGGCCTCCCTCACCTGGCGGTTGGGCGAGTTCACCTCGGGGATGGCCCGCTTCCGGCCCAGCAGCGTCTGCACGTAGCCCTCCCGCCGGGCCTGCTCCTTGGTACTTTCCAGATATTGCTTCACCCCGGGGTACTTCTCGAAGTAAGCGGTGATGAACTGGCCGGCCGCCTCCCGGGACAGGTCGGTAGCCTGCTCCAGCCCGTAGTCGCTCATGCCGTAGATGACGCCGAAGTTGATGGTCTTGGCCACCCGGCGCTGCTCCGGGGTGACCTGCCCGGCCGCCACGCCGAAGACCTGGGCCGCCGTGGCGGCGTGGATGTCCTCGTTGCGGTGGAAGGCGCCGAGCAGGCTGGCATCCTGGGAGAGGTGGGCCAGGGCCCGCAGGTCAATCTGGGAGTAGTCCCCGGCCAGGAGACGGGCCCCCGGCGGGGCCACGAAGGCCTGCCGCACCTGTCTCCCCAGCTCGTCGCGCACCGGGATGTTCTGCAGGTTGGGGTCACTGGAGGAAAGACGGCCGGTGGCCGTCCGCGTCTGGTTGAAGCTGGTGTGCAGCCGCCCCGTTTTGGCGTTAATCAGGCCGGGCAGGGCATCAACGTAGGTTGATTTCAGCTTGCTCAGCTGGCGGTACTCCAGGACGCGCTCGATGACCGGGTGGACCCCCCCGCAGCCCCTCCAGGGCCACCGCCTCGGTGGAGTAGCTCCCCCGCCGGCGCGGCAGGGGCAGCCTCAGCTCATCGCAGAGCACCACCCCCAGCTGCTTGGGGGAGTTAATGTTGAACTGGTGACCGACATTATCGTATATCTCCCTTTCCAAGCGGATTAGCTGCTCCCCCAGCTGCTGCGACATCCGCCGCAGCCGCGCCGTATCCAGGGCGATACCGGCCCGCTCCATGGCCACCAGCACCGGCACCAGCGGCATCTCCACCTCGGTGAAGAGCCGCCACAGCCCCTGCCGGTGCAGCTCATCGTGCAGCAGCCCGCCCAGCCTCATGGTCATATCGGCGTCGGCACAGGCGTACCCGGCCACCCGGTCAATCTCCACACAGGACATGGGGACCTGCTTGGCCCCGGTGCCGATAAGCTCGGTGATGGGCGTCATCTCGATGCCGAGCCGCCCGAAGGCCAGGGCCTTCAGCCCCAGCGATTTCTCCCCGGTCAGATAGGCGGCCAGCATGGTGTCAAAGTCCAGGCGGTTGACGCTGACCCCGTACTCGGCCAGCACGGTGGTATCGTAGTTGCCGTTGTGGGCCAGCTTGGTCAGGGCGGCGTCCCCCAGCGGGCCTTTGAGCCGCTCCAGCACCGGCTCCAGCGGCAGCTGGCCAGCCCCCCACAGCCCCTGGTGGCCCACCGGGATATAGTACGCCTCGCCCGGGGCCGGCGAGAGGGAGATACCCACCAGCTGGGCCGACATGGCATCCAGACTGGTGGTCTCCAGGTCAAAGGCAAAGGATTTGGCCCCGGAGAGCCGCCCCAGCAGCCCGTCCAGGGCGGGGGTGGTGGTCACGGTATGGTACGCCACCGGGGGGGCCGCCGCCGTCACCGCCGCCGCCGTGTCGCCCCCCGCTTCGCTGGCTGGCTCCGGCAGCCGGGCCAGCAGGCTGAAGAACCCCAGCTCCCGGAAGAGCTCGGCCACCTGGTTCCGGTCAAACCGGCCCGCCCGGCCCGCTTCCAGGTCAAGGGTAACCGGCGTTTCCCGGACGATAGTGGCCAGCTGGAGACACTGGCGGGCGATGGCCTCGTTCTCCCGCAGCAGGGCCTGGGTGCGGGCCGGGGTAACCCGGTCAAGGTGCCGGTAAATGGCGTCCACGCCGCCGAACTGGCTGATGAGCTTTACCGCCGTCTTCGGCCCCACCCCGGGCACGCCGGGGATGTTATCGGAAGGGTCACCGACCAGGGCCTTGAGGTCGGCGATACGCTCCGGCGGCACCCCGTACTTCTCGATGACCGCCGCCTGGTCATAGAGCACGGTATCGCTGAAGGGGCGCCCGGGCCGGGGATAGAGCACCCTGACCCGGGGCGAGACCAGCTGCATGGCGTCGGCGTCACCGGTGACGATGACGGTATCAATGCCCTGCTGGCTGGCCTGCTGGCTGAGGGCCCCCAGCACGTCGTCGGCCTCGTAGCCATCAAGCTCAAAGACGGCCATGCGGAAGGCCCGCACCATCTCCCGCACCCGGTCCAGCTGGCTGACCAGCTCGGCCGGGGTCTCCGGGCGGTGGGCCTTGTACTGGTCAAAGAGCTGGTGGCGGAAGGTGGGGGCTTTCCGGTCAAAGGCGATGGCATAGTGGCTCGGCTTGAGCTCGTTAAGCACTTTGAGCAGCATCAGCACGAAGCCGTAGACCGCCCCGGCGGCCTCGCCGGTCTGGCGCACGGTCAGCGGGGGCAGGGCGTGGTAGGCGCGGTGCACCAGGGCATTACCGTCAAAGAGCACCAGCCGCCTGTTCACGGTGTCATTATAGCAGAGTTGAGTCACCGGGTAGTCACTTTACCGTGGGCAGCCCCTGCCCCAGCCACCCCTCGATGCCGCTGGACAGGTTGTAGACCTGGCCGAAACCGAGCTCGTCCATGATGGTCACCGCCTGCCCGCTGCGGTTGCCGCTGTGGCAGTAGACCAGGTAGCTCCTGGTCTTGTCCAGCTTATTGACATCATCCCGGAAGGTGCTGGCGTAGAAGTCCAGGTTCACGGCACCGGCCAGGTGCCCGGCGGCAAACTCGCCGGGCGTGCGCACGTCCAGGATGACAAAGTCGGGGTTATTACGGTTGTCCTCTATCAGGCTGGCCGCTTGCTGGGGGGTGATGGTCTCGATGACCCGGCCGGGGGCAGTGCTTTTGCTGACGGCACAGCCCACCGCCAGGGCCAGCCCGCAGACCAGCCCCGCCGAGAATACCAGCCCCATCATGTTCTTGGCATTGAGTTTGACCACCGATGACTATCCCCTTTCCGTATGATACGCTACCCTAATTATAACAAGGCGCGGGGCACATCCACCAGTTTGGCTTTAAGCGGGGAACACCGCCGGCGATGAAGGCGGTTTAGCTAAAAGTCAGCCCCCCGGGCGTCTCCCAGCGGCCGCAGGTGGCAGGTATCGTTATGGCCTACCAGCACCAGGCGCCCGTCGTCCTCACGGGTAAAGGTGGTCAGGCCGCAGGTATCCAGGCGGACGTTCCAGAAACGGGCATTGTCCAGCCCGAGCAGGGCGCATATCAGCACCTTGTGCACCACGCGGTGAGAGACCAGCACCACCGTGCCAGTGTGGCGGACGATGACCTCATCCACCAGGGCCACCGCCCGCTGCCTGACCTCATCCAGAGTTTCCCCACCCGGCGGCCTTACCCGGTGGGGATTTTGGAGCCACTCGGCAAAAAGGTCAGGGTAGCGCTGGCTTACCTCCCGGCGGGACTGGCCCTGCCACTCCCCGAAGCTGCAGTCCATCAGACCGGCGGCCACCGTTACCGCCAGATTATGGGGAACGGCCACCGCTTCGGCGGTCTGGTAAGCCCGCTGGAGCGGGCTGGAGTAGATGGCCTCTATCTCAAACGAACTCAAATGCCCGGCCAGCCGCCCGGCCTGCTTCCGGCCGGTCTCGCTCAGGCCGATATCAATCCGGCCGCGGAACACCTCCGCCGTGTTCCACTCGGTCTCCCCGTGCCGGACCAGGATAAGCCCGGTCATCCCGCCGTACCCAGGTTACGGTGCACGTACTTGTAGATTGCCACGGCGGTAGCCGCCAGGGGGACCGCCAGGATGACACCCCAGAAACCGGCCAGGTAGGCCCCCAGCACCAGCAGCACGATGATAACCGCCGGGTGGAGCTTGAGGTAACGGCCCTCAATCCGGGGCACCAGCAGGTTGTTCTCCACCAGCTGCACCGCCAGAAAGAGGAGGGCCACCCATATCGCCTTGTCCGGGGCCACCGCCAGGGTAACCACCACCGCCACCGCCCCGCCAATCCAGGGGCCGACGGTGGGGATGAGCTCGGTCAGGCCGGCGAAGGCGGCCAGGGCCGGGGCGTAGGCGGTCAGCCGTAGCACCACCAGCCCCACGAAGACGAAGTAACCCACGATGAGCCCGAGCAACAGCTGGGCCCGGATGTACCGCCCCAGCACCCCCTCGATAATGCCGATGATGTTCTTCAGGTGCTCCGCCAGCCAGGGGGAGAAGGCCGTGTAAAAGCCCTGGTGCAGCTTCTCGGCGTCCTTCAGCAGGTAGAACAGGAAAATGGGCAGGGCCGCCAGCCCGAAGACGAAGGATACCGTACCCTGGACAAAGGAGAGACCGCGGGTGAAGGTCTGCCGGATGGCGTTGCCCACCAGTGTCCCGGCATCCAGCAGGAGGTTGTCCAGCTCAGCTTGCATCTGCGGCGGCAGCTGCTCCCGCAGGGAGCCGGCCCACTGCTGCAGGGTAATCAACCCCGCCGAGATATACTGGGGGGCATTCTGTATCAGGGACGAAAAGGCATCAGTGGCGGCGCTGGCCACGGAGAAGGACAAGGCCACCACCAGCCCCAGAAACGCGATGAAAATAAGCAGGATTAAGGCCACCCGTTTGGCCTGCTGCCACCGGCCGGGGTACGGCAGTTTGGCCTCGAGCCACTTAATGACGGGCAGCAACAGATAGGCCAGCATCAGGCCCAGAATAAAGGGGAAGAGGGCGACCCTCAGGACGTAGAGCAGCCAGAAAACGAGGACTACCCCCAGCGTGAAGGATACCAGGCGCCAGTGCCTGCCCCAGACCCCTCTTGTTGCGTACAAGCGATACCTGCCTCGCTAATACCCGGCCCTCCAGAGCTAT
>JAZDIY010000065.1:0-4391 GCA_043804445.1 Chloroflexota bacterium
AGGGCGAGGTCACCCTCGTTCTCCCGGTCCTCGTCATCAACGATAATCAGAAACTTGCCGGCCTTGATTTCTTCAACAGCCTCAGGAATGGTCAATAATCCCATATCTATTTCCCCAATAAGTTAATTTACCGTAAAACCGTGCTCGTTAAGCAAGTCCGCCGTGATACCGGGGCGGTGTGGCTGGGTAAGCCGCTCCACGTACTTGGCGATGATATCTACCTCCAGGTTGACCAGGTCACCAATCTGCCGGTCGGCCAGGGTGGTGTGCTGCTGGGTATAGCCTACCAGCGAGACCCGGAAGGAGCGAGGCTCAACGTCCACCACGGTCAGGCTGATGCCGTCAACAGCGATAAAGCCCTTGGTCACGATATAGCCCATCAGCCCTGCCGGGGCCTCAATCCTGACCAGCTTTGCCGCCCCCTCCGGCGTTACCGAGACTACCCGGCCGACATCGTCAACGTGCCCCTGCACCAGGTGTCCCCCCATTCTGCCCCCCAGGGCCAGGGGGCGTTCCAGGTTGACCCCGTCCCCCGGGTGCAGCCGCCCCAGATTGGTCCGCTTCAGCGTTTCCGGCATGACGTCAACGGCAAAGGCATTACCGGTGAGCTCGGTGATGGTCAGGCAGACCCCGTTGACGGCCATGCTGTCGCCGAGGTGCATCTCCTGCAGCACGTCACCGGCGGTTACCATCAGCCCGCCCGGCGGTACCAGGCTGACCCGGCCCACCTCTTCCACGATACCGGTAAACATGATTACTCCTTGAGATAGCCGCTGTACAGGATGTCATCCCCCATCTGCTGGACGCTCACCCGCTTCAGGTGCCACGCTTCCGCCACCTTCTCCACGCCCTCTCCCGCCACCGTCAGTTTGGCGGTGGCCCCGCCGATGATGATGGGGGCAATCAGGGCCACCACTTTATCCACCAGGCCGTGGTCAAAGAGATTACCGAACAGAATTCCCCCGCCCTCTATCAGGACACTGGTAACCCCCCGCTCTCCCAGCATCTTGAAAAGACGGGCTAAGTCCACCAGCCCGTTTTCAGCCGGTATCTCAATAATCTCGGCACCGGCCCGCTTGAAGGCCTCTGCCGCCTCCGGGGGAAGGGACTTTCCCACCACCAGTAAGGTCTGGCCCGGCTCGCTGAACAGGTTGGCGTTTAACGGCGTCCGCCCCCGGCTGTCCACGATAACACGGATGGGCTGCTGGCGGACGGTGCCGCCCTTGCCCCCGCCGATACGGGCAGTCAGGTGCGGGTCATCGGCCAGTACGGTGTTTACCCCGGCCATGATGGCATCCACGGTAGAACGCAGGTTATGGACGTACTTGCGGGACTCTTCGCCGCTGATCCATTTGGAATCACCACTCCGGGTGGCCAGCTTCCCGTCCAGGCTCATGGCAAACTTGGCGGTAACGAAGGGCATGCCGGTGGTGATATGCTTGGCATAGGCCTCGGTAATCTGGCCGGCCTCTTCCTGGCACTCACCGACGCAGACCGTGATACCCGCCTGTTCCAGCGCTGCCTTGCCCCGCCCCGCCACGATGGGGTTGGGGTCCAGCATGGCCAGGTGCACCTCGTTGATGCCGGCGGCAATGATGGCCTTGGTGCAGGGCGGCGTCCGTCCGTAGTGGGCGCAGGGCTCCAGGGTAACGTACATGGCGGCGTCACGGGCGGCCTTCCCGGCCCGCTCCAGGGCCACTATCTCGGCATGCTGGGCTCCGGGCGGCTGGGTGTAACCCTGGCCGATAACGGCACCATCTTTTACCACCACGGCCCCCACCGCCGGGTTGGGGCTGACCTGCCCCAGGGCCAGACGGGCCAGTGAGAGGGCTTGTGTCATGTAGTCCATTGCTGATTACCCCGCGTGACGGCGGCTTCCTTGCTATGAGTAATACTATCCTGACTGTATTGCCATTCTAGCACCTGCTTTTTACGGATTGCAAATCAGGTGGACACAGGCAAAGGCAGAGCCCCAATAGCACCGGGGGGGGCTTCAGTAGAAGCCCCCCCCTTGGCATAATACAGTCAGGCTGGCCGGCTATCTAATGGCGTAGACAATCTGCACATTGATCTGGATATCGGTTTCCCCCGGGCTGATGGGGGGTGGCGCCGGAGCCGGTACCGGCATGGCCTCCATATAGGACTGGCGGATGATGGGCACCGAGCCGCCGCTCTCACTGATGTAGGTGGCGTTGCCCAACCGGACACCGGCCAGGTCAGCCAGTTGCTCTGCCCTGGCGGCAGCATCGGCGACGGCCAGAGTCCGGGCTTCCGCCAGATATTGCTCCGGGTTGTCCACGCTGAAGCTGATGCTGTTTATCTGGATATTATCACCACCGGCGGCGACCACAGCGGCGATAATATCTCCGGTGTCCTCCATCTTTCTGACCTTGGCGGTCACCGTGTTGGTCACCCGGTAGCCAAGCAGCACTTCCACGTTATTATCGCTGTCCCACCGGGTCACCGGGTAAATACTGTAGTTCTGCGTTTCGATGTCCTTATCGGCAACCCCCAGCCGCTTCAGTTGGTACATCACGGCATCCATAGATTTGGTTGCCTCTGACTGCGCCTCGGCCACTGTAGGCTTCTGGACCTGCACCCCCAGGGTAAGGACAGCGATATCGGGTACCACGGTCACCTTACCCTCCCCGCTCACCCAGATGCCGGTGTTCTGCTGGCTCAGGACAATCCCCGGCCCGACATCGACGCTGGGGACGGTCGGCGTGCCGAAATCGCAGCCGCTGGCCAGGACCATAGTCAGCACCAGTACCAGAGCGGTGATTATCAACAGTGTTCTTTTCATTTTGCCTCCTTTTATCCGACAAGCTATTTCTTTTCCGTGTTGGCCACTCTATTATTATAAACGAAAAACCGGGCGATTGGTTAGCCCGGTTAGCCATTTATTTTACTTTAGCACCGTAAATAAATACCGGTCGGCGGCGAGAATACCGTTATCTGTCAGGGTACTACTGCCAGGTCACGTCTAGCCAAATCAGGCCAAAAGGCGTATAATAGGTTGCAGTCAGATGGGAGATTCGGTGCCAAGTATGAAGGCCTTTTTCCGTGATACCATTGCCACCCTGGTGCTGGCCCTGGTCCTCTTTTTCACCCTCCAGGCTACCCTGCAGAGCTTTATCGTCATCGGCTACAGCATGGAGCCCAGTTTCCACGAGGCCCAGCGGATTATGGTCAACCGTATCGTCTACCGGCTGCACGACCCGCAGCGGGGAGACGTGATTGTGTTTCAAGCTCCCAACGGGCAGAACGGGGACTATATCAAGCGTGTCATCGGCCTGCCCGGTGAGTCGGTGGAGATAAGGGACGGCACGGTCTACATCCGCCGGGACGGGCAGACCTTCTCACTGGATGAGCCCTACATCAAGTCGACCCCCAGCTACAACTACCACGGCGGTGTTATCCCCGCCAACGAATATTTCGTCCTTGGCGATAACCGCAATAACAGCAATGACTCGCATAATGGCTGGCTGGCGGCGAGGAACGACATCATCGGTAAGGCCTGGCTATCAATCTGGCCGCCGGATGAGTGGGGGCTGGCCCCTAACTATGCCCTGACCCCGCAGGTGGCCAGCGCCACCCGGTAGCCAGTAACACGGTTAAGTGGGAGTTGGTAATCGTTGACTGCTGAAGTAGAGGCGCTCTTTATCAAGTCCGGGGCCCTGCTCAACGGGCACTTCCAGCTCGCTTCCGGGCTCCATTCCCCGGTCTACTGGGAGAAGTTCCGGGTTTTACAGTACCCGGAGTACACGGTGCAGCTCTGCCGGATGATTGCCGAACACTTCCGGACGCAGGGGGTTGAGGTGGTGGCCGGCCCCACCACCGGGGGGGTCATCCTGGCTTTTGAGGTGGCCCGGCAGCTGGGGGTGCGGGGCATCTTCGCCGAGAAGGAGGCGGATACCGGCCGGGCCTTCCGGCGTGGCTTCAGCATCCGCCCCGGCGAGCGCACCTTGATTGTGGACGATATTCTGACCACCGGCGGCTCGGTACGGGAGGTTGTTGAGGCGGTCAACCGGCTACAGGGGAAAATCATCGGCATCGGGGTGCTGGTGGACCGGGCCGAAAAGGCCGCTGACTTCGGCTATTCCCTGTTCAGCTGCCACCGCGCCGCCACGGTAACCTATCCCCCGGATAAATGCCCGCTGTGTGATGCCGGTATACCCCTGGTCCATCCGGGCAGCTCGGGCCAGCCCAGCTAACCATCATACCCGCCGGGCATACTTCAGGGTAAGGAGCCAGAATTTGATGGTACCCGGTAAACAGGGGCGGGCGGCTGGCCACGGGCTACCTGCCCTGGAATACCTCTTTCACCCCCGTGCCATCGCCGTGGCCGGTGTTTCCACTGACCTGAGCAAGGTCAATCCGGGGCGACTGTT
>JAZDIY010000066.1:0-5229 GCA_043804445.1 Chloroflexota bacterium
TTTCCCGGTCTTGATTACCTCCTTTACTGGAGCCTGTGACCGGGTGATGACTTCCGGTTCCCGGCGCCTGGTCCGCGTGGCCTCAAAGATATACCGGCCCAGTGTCTCGTGGCCGGTGCCACATATCCGGGCGATGCGCACCCGGCTGGAAGAGACATTGGTGACCAGGGTCTGGGCCGCCTTTTTCCCGGCGGGATTTAAGACGTTATTAAAAATCAGCAGCGGGTACCGGTTCTGCTTTTCCAGTAGCTGAACGATACGGGTAATTTCCTGATTGCAGCTGACCTCCCGGTCAATACGGACAATGTCTTCGGGATAGCTGGCTTCATAGTCTTTCAGAAAGGAACGCAGGTCTCGTGGCATTTATCGCCTCCATTTGAGTAGTGCTCTTGGGAAGATGCTAACTTCCACCGCGAGTAAAACGTAACGCAACTGACCCTGGTTTATGGTGAAAGCTCTATCGGGCTAAATTGGCGAAGTTTAACATCTAACGTTGCTCGTTGTCAATAGTGATTATCAAAGGTTTCGGCTGATATTTACTCATATAATTCTTGGCTTTAAAGCAGTAGACCTGTTTTTCCCCATGGAGTGCGACTTGGCTGGAGCCGAGACTATCAGGTGGGGAGATAAACGCTACAGGCCCAGGGCCTTACCCCATTTCTCCCGGGCCTCAGCCTTGAGCTCGGCACTCACCTCATTTACCCGGGGGAAACGGTCCCGCCAGTAATACGGCCGGCAGGCATCGATGACCGCCTTGGAGCCGGTGAGGTCGCCTGTCTCACGTTTTTCCGGTGGTATGCGGGGGTCGAAAATACCGCAGTAGGCCCCCCGGAGGATATCAATCTCTGCCGGCTCGCAGCGGGTGGACATCGCCCAGAATACCTCCGAGATGTTGGAGGGGTCAACGTCATCGTCCAGTACCACGATAAAGCGGACGATATCGGTGCTGCGGGAGGCGGCTGCCGTCAGTCCCACCTGCTTGGCGTGGCCGGGGTACTGCTGCTGGAGTGAGATGATGGTCAGGCTGGCGCCATGCTGCCACACCCCCTTGATACCGGACATGCCGGCCCTCTCCAGGTCCCTCCAGATGATGGCTGACCGCCAGTTAATCCCCAGGTAGTAGAGGCCGGGTAGCGGCTTCATCGGCGGTGCGGCGTGCATGACCGGGTTGTGGCGGTACATGAGGCGCCTGATTTTTATCACCGGTGCCGGCTGGGCCTCACCCGAGTAGTACCCGGTAAACTCGCCCAGGGGGCCCTCGGCCACGGTTACTGACTGCGGTGGGAGCACCTCACCTTCCAGGGCTATCTCGGCGGTGGCCGGTATGGGCAGGCCGGTGAGCTCACCCTCCACCACCTCCACCGGCCCTCCCCGCAGGTGGCCGGCTACCTCGTACTCGGAGAGGCCGAAGGGGACCGAGGGGAAGACCCCGGCCAGCCAGGTGGTGGGGTCAATGCCGCAGGCCACGGCTACCGGGCAGTTCTGCCCCTTTGACCAGTACTTGCGGGCGGCGGTGCTGAAATGGCTGCTGACACGGGGCTGAATCAGGAGCGTGTCCGGGGCGTGGGTCTGCAGCCGGTAGACACCGTAGTTAACGTAGCCGCTGTCGGGGTCGCGCACCAGGGTGATGGCCCCGGTACCGAAGTACTCGCCGCCATCATGCTCATGCCACGTGGGGGAGGGGAGCTGCCGGATATTGACCTCGTCCCCGGTAAAGACGTTCTCCTCAAACCGGGCCTCTTTGACCCTGACCGGCGCCACCCCCCCCTCAAAGCGGACCTTATCCTTCCAGGCCCGGACAAAGTCAATCCCCTGGAGGTCCGTGGGGAGCCCCAGCACCAGTGCCAGGCGCCTGGGCGTGTTCAGCAGATTGGCGGCCACCCGGTATCCCGCCGGGTAGCCCCTGATGTTATCGTACAGCAGCATGGGGCAGAGGCTTGATTCGGCGGCCACCTCGTTCAGGGTACCCATCTCCAGACGGGGGTCAGCCCCGTTGATTCTTCTCAGCTCACCCAGTCTGTCCACGGCCTCGATAAATTCACGCAGGTCCCGAAACATAGCTACCTCCTCGGCTGGTTGGCCATACCCGGCGTGCCATCAGGCAGGATTGGGGCTGGTTAGGGCTTTGGCTCTCCTCCGGCTGGCCCACTGCCACAGGATGGCCAGGGCGAGTATGCCGATGCCGATAATGTCAGTCAGCATACCGGGTATGGCCATGGCCAGTCCACCGGCGATGAACAGTATTCTCTGCAACCAGCTCATCCGTGAGAGCAGGTATCCCTCGATGCCCGCCGACAGGCCGAAGACACCGATGATGGCGGTAAATATGGCCACCACCACCTCTCTGGTACCCCCGATAAGTATTAAGGCCGGGTTGTAGACCACGATAAAAGGCACTAGGAAACAGACGATACCCAGACGCATGGCCTGGAACCCGATACGGAACGGGTGGGCCTTGGCAATGCTGGAGGCCACAAAGGCCGCCGGGCAGAAGGGTGGGGTGAAGTTGGTTGATATCGTCATGTACATGATGAAGAAGTGGGCCGCCAGCACGGGTAGGCCCAGTCTGACCAGGGCGGGGGCGACCAGGGCCGCTACCAGGATGTATGACGCCACGAAGGCTATCCCCATACCCATGATGTAGCAGGCTATCGCCGCGGCGATGAGCAGGAACAGCATATTGCCGCCGAAGAGGGTCACGATGCCCGACGAAAGCTTGGGCCCAACGCCGGTTACGGTGAGCACGGCGAGGAGCAGCCCGGACAGGGCGATGATACAGGCAATGCCCATGATGCTCTGCAGGCTTTCCATCAGGCCGTCAATAAACCGCTTGAGATTGATGCGGTGCCGCTTCCGGAACAGGCTGATAGCAACCAGGGCCCCGATGGTGTAGGTGGCGGCAATCTCAGCGGGGTACCGTAGCATAAACAGCAGGAGGCACAGTACCACTAAAGGTACGATTAATTCCCAGCCCCCTTTGAGGGCGGACTTGAGCGAGGGTAACTGCTCCGGCGGCAGCCCCCGCAGCCCCTGTTTGGCCGCCTGGAGGTCAACCTGGAAGAACAGACTGAGGAAGTACAGCAGGGCGGGTATGGCGGCAATGGTGGCAATCTTGGCGTAAGGCAGGCCCACCAGTTCGGCCATGACGAAGACGGCCCCGGCCATGACGGGTGGGGTAATGGCCCCGCCGCTGGAGGCGACGGACTCAATGGCCCCGGCGTAGTAAGGCTTGTAGCCCACCGACTTCATCAGCGGTATGGTCACCGAGCCGGTGACCATCACGTTGGCGGAAGGGCTCCCGGAGAGCATGCCGAAGAGGGCGCTGCCCACGATGGCCGCCTTGGCCGGGCCGCCCCTCAGGGTGCCGGTGAGGGCCAGGGCCAGCTTGAGGAAAAAATCACCCCCGCCGGCAGCCACAAAGAAGATGCCGAAGGCGATGAAGGCGAAGATGACCCCGCTGGCGATACCGGTGATACCCCCGAAGATGCCGTTGGTG
The DNA here is from genome assembly GCA_043804445.1 of Chloroflexota bacterium. Taxonomy (GTDB): domain Bacteria; phylum Chloroflexota; class Dehalococcoidia; order Dehalococcoidales; family JAZDIY01; genus JAZDIY01. Next base: position 3,497 of record JAZDIY010000066.1, read on the forward strand.
GAGAGGTAGATATCAGAAAACAGGGTGGGCCAGTTATTGGGATACACCTTGAGGGCCCCGGGTATGAGATAGCCAAACCGGGCGTAGAACAGAAACAGGGCGGCGACGATGACCATGGCCCAGCCCATAGTGCGCCTCACCGCCTCCATCAGGGTCACCAGGGTGATAGTACCCAGGACCACCTCCAGCGGTGTGGCGGTCAGCTTGGTGAAGTAGGCCAGCTGAGGGGCGTTAATGACGATGTAGACACACCCGGTCAGGCTGGCCAGGATGAGCAGCAGGTCGTACCAGGCCAGCCCGGCCTGGCGTTGACCCTTGCCGGCGGGTACCAGCAGAAAGGTCAGCACCAGCACCGCCGTCATAAAGATGGCGTTGTACTGGTTGGGGGGGAAATAGACGAGATAGCTTAGGGCCCCGGAAATATAGGCCAGGCAGAACAGGCAGGCACCGGCGGCAAAGGCCTTTATCAGCCGGCCCGCAGTACCGGTGTACTGCCTGTATCTGCCTTCCTGTTCCGCTAGAGCTTGTATCTCTTCCTGGCTCTTGTCTGGCACTTATCACTCGTTAGTTGGTTATTTTCGGTTACTGCTTCAGCGCTATCTGATGGGCGTCTTCCATTTCCTGGGTCCACAGGCCGGCTTCTTTAAAGGCCTTGATGGCCCCGTTGTGGTAAGGGATGGCAAACGGCGTGGCTGCGATGCCAGGCCCCCCAGTCCTTGACCCTATCGGCGATCTGGCGGACTTCGGCCACGTTATCCAGCCAGGCTTTGACATAGGTGTACATCACAGCATCCGGCATGTCTGCCCGGCCGCTCATGTTTATTGATGATGATAGTTCGGGGACCGCTTGCTGCAGAGGGAAGTAGTAAATCTGGCCCGGTTTAATGTAGCTGATTACTGAACCGGCCAGCTCCAGGGGATAGTTGTCCACCGCCCACTGGTACTTGTCCGGGTCTATGGGCAGGGGGCGCAGGTTGCCAGCGGCGTCGGCCAGCTGGATGGTGTAACCCCTGGGGTCCAGCCCTGACCAGTAGACGTCGACCCTCCCCATGGCCAGCTCCTCCGCCCCGGCGTCTTCAGCGGCGCAGGGAACCTGGGTGAAATCGGTGTCCGGGTTGATGCCATAGGCCTTCAGAATGGAGGTGCTCGGTTCGTTGCGGTGAGAGGTGTACCAGGCTAATCTCTTGCCTTTGATATCGGCAATGCTTTTTATGTCGCTGTTCTCTTTGACCACGAAGCCTTCCAACAGCAGGCTGATGTTGATACCTGCCCGCAGTGACTTTGCCGGTGGATTACTGGCAAAATCACCGGCGCCCATGTAGGCGGTGAAGGCGGTGGTGCTGGACGGGCCCGACAGGTCGGCCACCTTTTCGATAACCGCCTGCATGGCGGAGCTGGAGCCGGAATAGGACCTGACGGTTATGTCCAGGTTGGTCTTGCGGCTAACCAGGTCGGCTGTACCCACGATGACCGGATAGGTACCGTAGGTAGCTGGCGGCCCCGCAATCAAGATAGGTATTTTCTGAGCGGGTGCCGGGGCCGGGGCCGGTGTTGGTGCCGGGGCCGGGGCCGGGGCTGGCGCTGGTGCCGGGGCCGGGGCGGGCTGAGCGCAGCCGAAAAGGGTAAAGACGAACACTGAGACGATCACCAGAAACAGATATAACTTCTTCACTTTATTACCTTCCTTCCTTTGTTTAGTTTGGTCATTACCGGTATACCTCAGGGCATACCCG
>JAZDIY010000067.1:0-9486 GCA_043804445.1 Chloroflexota bacterium
CTGTTCTGCTGTTTGCCGGCCGCGGTATCATTGCTTGCCAGCGGGAACTTCTTACTACCCTTCTTTAAGGAGATACGATGCCCCAGGCCAGCTACCTCCACCACCGCACCAAAATTATCGCCACCATCGGGCCGGCCACCAGCTCGGCGGGCACCATCGAGCGGCTCATCCGGGCGGGGATGAACGTGTCCCGCCATAACCTGTCCCACGGCACCCCTGACGAGCACGCCCGCCATATCCAGACCGTCCGGCGGCTGGCCCAGCGCCTCAAGATTACCGTGGCGGTACTGATGGACCTGCCCGGCCCCAAGTACCGCACCGGGGAGCTTAGCGATGGCTCCGTAACCCTGAAAAAGGGCAGCCAGCTGGTGCTGACCACCCGCCTGGTGCCGGGCGACGCCACGGCGGTCTCGGTGAACCTGCCCAGCCTGCCCCGGGACGTCCGGGCCGGGGATACCGTGCTCCTCGACGACGGGGCGATGCAGCTCCGGGTGCAGTCTACCAGCGGCACCGAGGTCACCTGCCGGGTTATCGTCGGCGGGCGGCTCATCCCGGAGCGGGGGGTGGTAGTGCCGGGGAGAAACATCTCGGCCCCCTTCATCACCGACCTGCTGCGGGAGCAGCTCGCCTTCGCCGCCCGGCAGCAGCCCGACTACCTAGCCCTCTCCTTCGTGGGCAGCGCCGGTGACGTGGAGGAAACGCGGGCCCTGCTGCCCCCGGCGATAGCCGGCGTCCCCCTCATCGCCAAGATAGAGCGGGGACAGGCGGTGGCCCACTTCGACCGGATACTCGGCGCCAGCGACGGCATCATGGTGGCCCGGGGCGACCTGGGGGTGGACATCCCCCTGGAGAAGGTGCCCCTGGTGCAGAAAGAGATTATCCGCCAGTGCAACCGGGCGGGCAAGCCGGTCATCACCGCCACCCAGATGCTGGAGTCCATGGTGAGCGCCGCCCGCCCCACCCGGGCCGAGGTGACCGACGTGGCCAACGCCATCTTCGACGGCACCGACGCCATCATGCTCTCGGCGGAGACCTCGGTGGGCAAGTACCCGATACCCTCGGTGCGGATGATGGCCCGCATCGCCCGGCAGACCGAGCGGAAGCTGCCCTACGACCACCTGCTGGCGGAAAGAGCCGCCGAGCTGGGGACAGAGACCGACGAGCTCATCAGCTATGACGCCTGCCACACCGCCCACCGCCTGGGGGCCGCCGCCATCGTGGCCTTCACCCAGTCCGGCAGCACCGCCCGGCGGGTGGCCAAGTACCGCCCCCGGGTACCTATCCTGGCCATCACCTCAAGCCAGAAGGTCTGCCAGGGCCTGATGCTCTTCTGGGGGGTCAACGCCGTGCCCATCGCCCCGCAGTCCTCCGTGGCCGACCTCTTCGCCACCGGGGCCCGGCTGGCCAAAGAGATGGGGCTGGCCAAGAGCGGCGATTTGGTAGTCATCACCGGGGGTGTCCCCGTTGGGACGGCCGGCACCACCAACCTGCTCAAGGTGGAGCAGGTCAGCTAGTCCGGCCCGGCGGCGGTGAACTGGTAGATAGTAAAGCCCTCGTCAACGTCGGTGTAGACCACCTTCACCGGCAGGCCGAAGCGCAGCTGACTTTCTTCTACCCCCATTAGCCGCGAGACTACTCTTCCTAACCCCTCATCCAGGTCCACCACGCCCATCAGGAAAGGGGTGTCGAAGTCCGGGCCCGGTATGTGCACCTCGGTCCAGCTCAGCAGCGTCCCCCGGCCGCTCAGGGGCACCCAGGCCAGGTCACGGCCCAGGCACCGGGGGCAGTGGGAGCGGGGGGGAAAGAACACCTCGCCGCAGTGGGTACACCGGGTGGTCAGGAAGCGGCGCTGCTTGAGGCCCTCCCAGAAACCCAGGGTGGAGGTGGTGTCCAGGCTGGTGGGGCGCAGGTAGTTACGCTTTGGCTCTGTCATCTTTAGTCCCGGCTGAAGATAATCACCATGGCGTTGTTCAGCATGCCGCCCTCGCACTGTATCAGCCCCGTCCTGGCCCCGGCCACCTGGCTCTCACCGGCCTCGCCCCGCAGCTGTCTGACGATGGTGATGGTCTCGTAGAGGGGGGTGGCCGTCCAGGGGTGCCCACGTGACAACAGCCCGCCGTCGGTGTTAATCGGCAGCCGACCGCCGATACCGGTCTCCCCGTTCTCCAGGGCCTTAATCATGCCCCCCCGCTCGAAGAAGCCCATCTCCTCGGCGATGATGAGCTCGAAGGGGCTGAAGGGGGCGTATAGCTCGGCCACGTCTATCTCCGCCGGGGTGATACCGGCATCACGGTAGGCCCGCTCGGCGGCCCCCCGCACCGCCACGAAGCGGTCTATCGGCTTGTCCACGCCATCGGTGGGGATGTAGCAGGAGTTATCGTGGTACTCGCCACAGCCGGTGACGTAGACCGGGGTCAGGCCGCGGCGCCGGGCGAAGTCCTCGGAGGCCACCACCACCGCCGCCCCGCCGTCCAGCGAGGTGGAGGCGTCCAGCCGCTTTATCGGCGAGCAGAGCACCGGGGAGGCCATCACCTCGGCCACGGTGAGCGGCTCGGTGAAAGCAGCCAGCGGGTTATGCCGGGCGTTATGCCGGTCACGGACGGTGGCCATGGCGAAGTGCTCTTCCCGGGCCCCCGTCTGGTGCATATAGCGGCGGGTGGCCATGGCGTAGGCCCAGACCACCCCGGGGCCGCCGTAGAGCTGCATGGCCACCGGGTCAAACTGGGGGGAGGGGTGCCCCACGGCGAACTTCTTGAACCAGCGTATGGAGGCCTCCTTGTCCGCCGCGTAGCACAGGGCCACCTCAAGCCGCCCCAGCATGATTTCACTCATGGCGTACTTGATGGCCAGGCCCCCGGCGATGCCGCCGCAGAGTATCTCGGCCATGGACTTGGGGGCGATACGCAGGTACTCGCAGACCAGGTTGGTCTGCAGCCCGATGGTGTCCAGCAGGTCATGGCTGGTGAACAGCCCCTCTATCTCTTCCTTGGCGACACGGGCGTCCTCCAGGGCCAGCCGGATGACCTCCGGGCTATCTCGCTCTCGGGCTGCTCCCGGTACTTGCCGGGCTTAACGGCCCCGCCGCCGATGATGGCCACTCTCTTCATCGTTGTTCCATCACAAGACGAAGGGAGAGCCGGCCAATGGCGGCTCTCCCTTCAAGACTAAACCTCCCAAGGGCTAGACGCCGCGGGCCGATACGCTGCGGGCGTACTCGCTCTGCTGGGCCCGTACCGCCTTAATCTGGGCCTCGGTGAACCATTTCTTGAGGTCCAACTTATTCACGATGTAGCTGGGCCGCTCGAAGCGCCACTTCTGCAGGAAAGGCACGGTGGCATCAATGCCCACGCCGCCGCCGGTACCCTGGGTGGTCAGGGCGTTCTCCAGGGGCTGGGCGGCGATACCGCGGGAGCCGCCGGCAGTGGTCAGGTAGTCGGTAGCCGGGTTGGCCCGGGTCATGATGGCCCACATCACCTCGTCCATATTGTAGATGTCCACATCCTCGTCAACGGCAATCATCAGGCGGATGCCCGGCTGCGCCGCCAACGCCAGACTGAGGATGTTCTTCTGGTAGCCCTCGTCACGCGGGCGCCGTTTCTTGACCTGGTAGATGACGCCGCCGGCCCAGCGCAGCGAGGTCGGCTTGTGCACGTCAATCACCAGGCCGGGCACCAGCCGGTCGGCCAGCTCGTAGAAGCAGGCCTCCATGATGGGGGAGCCCACGTTCTCACCGTCGAAGGCATCGGCCACCCAGTCATAGAAGATGGGGTCCTTGCGGTGGGTGATGGCCGTGGCCACGAACTTGCGGCTCTTCCAGGCCTTGCCCAGGTAGCCGGTCCACTCGGGGAAGAACGGCGTCTGGTCTTCCTTACCTAACTTCTCCGCCTCCTCCGTCTCCCATATCTTCTCCGGGCTGATGTAACCCTCGATGACGTACTCCGCCTTGGCAATGGAGTAGGCGTCCACCGTCTTGGCCTTGCAGATCTCTACCGGCTGGCCCTCCAGGGCGCCGACGATGGCCAGCTCGTCGGTACCGAGCGGGATGATGGTGTGAATCATGCCCGCCCCCGACATCATATGGACCCCGGGAGAGGCACAAACATTGATGGTGACCGGCACGTCCTCCTCGCGGTGGTCCATGAACAGGATGGCCTCGCCGTGGGTGCCCGGGCTGGCGGTGAAGGAGCCCCAGTCCGGCCCGCGGAAGTGCATCCGCTTGAAGGATATCTCGTGCCCGCCACGGGCAAACTTGGGCGGGAAGAGGGCATTGGCACTGCCGAAGACATGGGCCCCGTCCCGCGGGGTGTGCTGCAGCACCGGCATGGTCTTGTAGACGTCAATGTCCTTGGTGATGACGACCTCCTGACAGGGGGCAGCACTCACCATCCTGGGAGGGACAGGATGCTTGATGGCATCCACGCACTTGAACTTGAGCTTCTTGGGGTCTTCCACATCATAAAGCCTGGCAACCCGGTCCATCCGGGCGAAAACATTGGCCACCGTCTTCTTGCCGGCATAGCCCTTGGTGTTCTCAAAGAGAAAGGCCGGACCACCGTCCAGCGCCTTCAGTATGGCCGCCTTCTCCCATATCGGGTCCACCTCTTCCTTGATGGTGATGAGCTCACCCTGCTCCTTGAGGAACGCTATCGTCCCCCTCATGTCCGTAACGTCTTTTTTCATCCTTCCTCCCTGTTTATTCGTGGTCTGGCCTTTGGCAACAAACTAGCCGCTCTAAATATTAGCTACAATTCTCCGCCTTGTCAAGTCTGACGGGGTGTGCCGCCGGCGGCAAGCACCGGGCCCAACGTTATATTTTTTTAATTTTTCCCGGCCCTATTTTATAACTTTTACATCTTCCGTTCTTTATCATATTGCCGTAGAAGGGACTACCGGCCCGAGAACACGCCGGTAAACATTCTGGAGTAAAAGGATATTGCCATGTTAAGGTTAAAAGGCTGCCCCCGCTGCTACGGTGACCTGCTGGTCGATAGGGACGAGCACGGCTGGTACGAGCAGTGCATCCAGTGCGGCTACCAGCATGACCTGCCGCAACTGGCGTCATCACCCTACAGCCAGATGGCACCCCTGGTGGCCGGGAACCGGACCCGCCGTCACCGACACTCAAACCGCTAACCCCCCTCTCCACACCGGCCCCGATTATGGTCTTCAGCCGCCGGCCCTTTAATCCAGCGCGTTGAAATTTCCCCCACCATGAGATATAATCTCAACGCGCTGGTGCCAGAGCGAGGTAAGGCAAACCTCTGGCGCGGAACCGTCAAGTCTGACTGCCGCAACCAGATCATAAATGGAAAACCGGCCGAAGTGGCGGAATAGGCAGACGCGACAGTCTCAAAAACTGTTGGGGGGCAACCTCCGTGTCGGTTCGATCCCGACCTTCGGCACCAGGGAGTATGCCGAGTTGTGTAGTGGTAGCACGGGGGACTTTGGATCCTCTAGCCCTGGTTCGAATCCAGGCTCGGCAGCCATAAGCTTCCCCGATAGCTCAACGGTAGAGCGGGCGGCTGTTAACCGCTAGGTTCTAGGTTCGAATCCTAGTCGGGGAGCCAACTATCATGTCATCAACGCCACTGCTTAAGGCCCTGACCCGGGCCGGGATTGGCCCCCGCCGGCGGCTGGCCGACGCCATCAGGGAGGGCCGGGTGACGGTCAACGGCACAGTGGCCGAGGACTTCCGGCAGCCGGTGGACACCGCCACCGACCATATCACCGTGGGCGGGCAGCCGGTCAACCTGAAACCCCCGCCCGCCGTTTACCTCTTGATGAACAAGCCCGCCGGGGTATTATCCACCACCCGGGATACCCGGGGCGAGCGGACGGTCATCGACCTGCTTCCCCCCCGCTACCGCCGGCCCGGCCTGTACCCGGTGGGCCGGCTGGACAAGGCCAGCACCGGCCTGCTGCTGCTGACCAACGACGGCGAGCTTACCTACCGGCTGACCCACCCCCGCTTCGAGCACGAGAAGGAGTACCGGGTGCAGCTGGCGCGGCGGCTGGAGCCAGAGCAAAAGGGCCAGCTGGAGCGGGGCATCAAGCTGGAGGACGGCCTGACCTACCCGGCGGTGGTGCGGGAGGCCGCCGCCCCCACCCCCAGTTACCACATCACCATCCACGAGGGCCGGAAACGGCAGATAAGGCGCATGTTCCAGAGCCTGGGGCACCGTGTCCTCTCGCTGCAGCGGGTGCGCCTGGGCAGCCTCGCCCTGGGCAACCTCAAGGAGGGTGAGGTGCGTGAGCTGAGCCACCGGGAGGTCCGGGCACTGCGGGGATAAGACGGCCGATGGCCGGCCCGTCTAGTCATTCCTTCCCATGACCAAAGCGCTATTGTCTGTAATGGCCGTGGCGCCGGATAATGGGGTGTAAGTCGCCATTATCCGAGAGGTGAGACCCGTCATGGCCAGCGAAACCCACACCCAAGCCCGGACTAACCTGCTCGGGCAGTTGCCCGATCCGGAAGCGTTAAAGCTGATTCCCGAGGCCATGGCCCGGAAGTACCTGACCATGCCCCTGTCGGTTACCGACAATACCCTCAAGGTAGCCATGGCCAACCCCTCCGATATCCTGGCCCTGGAGGCCCTGGCCACCAAGACCCAGCGGCGCATTGAACCCCAGCCGGCCAGCGCCGAGGAAGTCATCGAGGCTATCGACTTCAACTACAAGTCCTACGACGAGATTGAAAAGCAGATTTCCTATATTACCCTGCCGGACGACAGCAGCGAGACGCGGCTCAAGATTGATACCGTTACCGACGCCCCGATAGCCCAGGCCCTCACCATGATTATCGACGAAGCGGTCAAGGCCCGCGCCTCGGATATCCACATCCAGCCGCAGGAAAAGAAGCTGCGCGTCCGCTACCGCATTGACGGCTCACTGCATGACATGCTCTCCCTGCCGCTGGTGGCGGCCACCCCGCTGATTTCCCGCATCAAGGTCCTGGCCAGCATGAACATCGCCGACCACCACCGCCCCCAGGACGGCCAGTTCTCGGTCAACGCCAAGGGACACACCATCGACGTGCGGGTAGGCACCATCCCCACCGTTTACGGCGAGATGGCGGCCCTGCGGCTGCTGGACAAGTCCCGCTCCACGCTGGCCCTGTCCGAGCTAGGCTTCCTGCCCGACTGCCTGCAAAAGTACGAAAAGATGCTCAAGGTGCCCTACGGCATGATGCTGGCCAGCGGGCCCACCGGGGCGGGCAAAACCACCACCCTTTACGCCTCGGTTAACTGCTTTGACGCCACCGCCCAGAACATCATCACCGTCGAAGACCCGGTGGAGTACCGTTTCAAGAACATCAACCAGGTCCAGGTGAACCCCCGGTCAGGGACCACCTTCTCCGCGGGCTTGAGGTCCATACTGCGCCTTGACCCCGACGTGATACTGGTGGGCGAGATACGCGATGCCGAAACGGCCAGCATCGCCGTCCAGTCTGCCCTTACCGGACACCTGGTGCTTTCCTCCATTCACGCCAACGACGCGGTGGGGGTGGTCCTCCGTCTCCTCGACCTGGGCGTGGAGCCGTTCCTGGTCTCTTCCGCCCTTATCGGGGTAATCGCCCAGCGCATGGTGCGCCGGATTTGCCCGCACTGCTCCCGTCCGGTAGAGGCCCCCCTGGTGGAGCAGGTGGCTTACGAGAAGGAAATCGGGGAAAAGCGGACCGAGTTCCTCTACGGCCAGGGCTGCGTCTCCTGCTCTAATACCGGCTACCGGGGGCGCATGGGCATCTTTGAACTGCTGTACGTGAGTGACCAGATAAAGGCGATGGTGCTCAGCGGGGCTACCTCCGCCCTGATACGGGAGCAGGCGATTAAAGAAGGCATGATACCCCTGATAAAGGACGGTATGTTCAAGGTGAGGGACGGCGTCACCACACCGTCCGAGGTGCTGCGTAACGCCTACTCGGTGGACTAGTGGCCGGCCTTTCACCGGCGACCAGGCAGGCCAGGCGAAATAAGCCAGGGGTCAAGGAATGAATGGTTTATCAATACATCGCTTATAACGAAAGTGGCGCGGTGGTCAATGGCAAACTCTCGGCGGTCAACGAAGAGAGCGCTACCGAGCTGCTGGGCTACGCCGGCTACCAGGTAATCAGCCTCAAGCCAAAGCGACAGCTATTCAACTCGGACAAGCTGATGGCCCAGCTCTTTCCGGTGAAACCAGCCGAAATCACCCTCTTTTACCGCCAGCTGGCCCTGCTCCTGGAATCGGGCATCGCCATCACCACCTCTCTGGAACTGCTCGAGGAGCAGGCGTCCAACCGCACCCTGAAGCGGCTCCTGGGGGAGGTCATCGCCGACCTGCGCCAGGGTAACCAGCTTTCGACCTCCCTGGTCAAGCACCCCGATATCTTCCCTCCCATCCACTGCCAGACACTGGCCGTAGGCGAGCAGGCCGGCGGCCTGGAGACCATGTTGCGGCAAATTGCCGACCACATCGAGAAGGAAGCCAATGCCTCCAAGGGCATCAAGAACGCCATGATGTACCCCATCATCGCCTCGGTGATGATGGTCATCGTGATCGGTATCCTGGTCTACTTCGTCCTGCCCGCTTTCAGTGACCTGTACAACTCCCTGGGGGCCCAGCTGCCCGGGCTCACCCGGTTCATGCTCGACATGGCCGGCATGATGCAGCATAACGTGGCCTCCATCGGGGGGGGGCTGGCCTCCGTGACGGTGCTGGCCCTGGTCTACTTCCAAACCCCGGGCGGTAAGTACCGGTGGGACAAGCTGAGCCTGAGCCTGCCCATGGCGGGACGGATAAACCACCTCAACGAGCTGGCCCAGTTCTGCCGCAGCACCTCACTGCTCTTCCGGTCCGGCCTGCCCCTCACCGAGATTATGCCCCTGATGATAAAGAGCAGCAACAACCGGGTGATGATTAAATCCCTTATCGACGTCGAGCAGGACATGCTTAAGGGTGAGGGCCTCTCCCAGCCCATGGCCAAAAATAAAATCTTCCTGCCCATGATGGTCCAGATGGTCAGGGTCGGCGAGGAAACGGGTAACCTGGATACCACCCTGCTGGCGGTAGCCCAGAGCTACGAGACCGAGGCCCAGGACCGGACGCGCTCCTTCATCGCCATGATTCAACCGACCATGACCATACTCATCGGCCTGGCCGTCGGCATCCTGACCCTCTCCCTGGTTTCAGCCATGTACTCGATGTACGGTCAGATGCTCTAACCTGGCCGCTGCCAGATTATCCGGCCGAGACTTGAGGAACGCCATGAAAGTACCCCGGTCAAGCAAAAAAATAAGACGCTCTATCGCCAGCCAGGCAGGTATTACCATGATGGAAACGGCCGTAGCCCTGGCGGTCCTGGGCATCACGGCAGTGACCTTCCTGAGCGGCCTGGCCACCACCTCACGGGCCACCATAATCGCCGACGAGAAGACGACGGCCATCAGCCTGGCCCAGACGCAGATGGAATGGGCCAAGAAGCCGCCGTACGTCTATGGCGCCACGGGG
>JAZDIY010000068.1:0-3271 GCA_043804445.1 Chloroflexota bacterium
ACCGGTATTCCCCGCTATCACCTACCGGGAGAGGTCCTGGACGGGGAGATTGCCCGCCTGGAGCGCCTGGGCGTGGAGTTCCGGCTGAAGCACCCCGTACTGAAGCTGGCCCAGCTTTTCCGGATGGGTTATGACGCCGTATTCCTGGGCATCGGCCTGACGCAGGGCCGGATGCTGCCGATACCGGGGAGAGAGCTGGAGGGCGTGCTTACCGGCCTATCTTTCCTGCGTAGCGTCAGCCTGGGACAGGCGGTCAGCCTGGGGGATAGGGTGCTGGTGCTGGGGGGCGGTGGGGTCGCCTGTGACGTGGCCCGGACGGCTTTGCGGATGGGGGCTGCCCAGGTCAGCCTGGCCTGCCTTGAGTCACGTGAGCAGATGCCGGCTTTGCCCTGGGAGGTGGCTGAGGCAGAGAAGGAGGGGGTTACCCTTTACCCCGGGCGCACCTTCGTGCGGATACTGGGGGAGAACCACGTTACCGGCGTGGAATGCCGGCGATTGAGCTGGATGAAGTTTGATGAGAACGGCAAGCTGCAGATGGAGGTTATTGAGGGTTCGGAGCACGCTCTTGAGGCCGACACCGTTATTTTCGCTACCGGCCAGGCGGCCGACCTCGGCATCGTGGCGGGTAATGACGAGATAAAGATAACCGGGCGGGGGACGATTGAGGTTGACCCCGGGACGCTGGCCACCGGGCGCCGGCACGTTTTCGCCGGTGGCGATATTGTCAGCGGGCAGACGGTCATCAACGCCATTGCCGCGGGCAGAAAGGCGGCCGTGGCCATAGATAAGGACCTGGGTGGCCGTGGTATCATCGGACCGGCGGCGGTGCCGGCCCGGGAGGCTGTGGCGGCCCTGCCCCCCTCACTGCCCGTCGGCGAGCGGGGCCTGATGCCCCTGGCCCCGGTGGCGGAGCGGCTGAACAGCTTTATGGAGGTGGAGCTCGGTCTGGCGGCGGAGATGGCGGCGGCACAGGCGCAGCGCTGTCTGCGCTGTGACCTGCCCATCACCATTACCCCGGCCAACTGCACCGGCTGCCGCATCTGTGAGTTCCGCTGTTCGCTCAGCCATGGCGATGGCTTCAACCTGTCGCGCGCCAGAATCAAGGTACGGAGACTGGTCGGGGCCGAGAACGAGTATGACGTCGCCATCACCGAAGAGTGTGATGATTGCGGTATCTGTGTCCGGTACTGCCCTTACCGGGCTTTAACCCGTAGTAGAGAAGAGCAGGAGGCCTGAGATGGTGCTGTACGGCTTTGCCGGCAACGTACTGTACGTTGATTTGACCACGGGTAAGACCAGGCGGGAGGCCCTTGACCCGCAGCTGGTCGAAGACTTTCTGGGCGGCTGGGGCATCGCCCTGCGGATGATTTACGACCTGGTGCCCCCCGACACCGAGCCGCTGGCCCCCGAGAACGCCATCATACTGGTCACCGGCCCGTTCAACGGCACCTTCGTCCCGGCCTCTTCCCGGGTGATGGCCCTCTACAAGGGCCCCCTCAACAATACCTATACCCCCTCCTCGGGGGGAGGGGCCTTCGCCGCCATGCTCAAGTCTTCCGGCTATGATTTTGTGGTCCTCACCGGCCGGGCGGGCAGGCCGGTCTACCTGAAGATTTGCGACGATGACGTCACCCTGGAGGACGCCGGCGACCTCTGGGGTGCGAAGGATATCTTCGAGACGGTCTTCGAGCTGCGCCGGAGATACGAGCCGTGCAGCGTCATCGCCATCGGCCCTTCCGGGGAGAACCTGGTCAACATTTCGGTAACGCAGATAGACCAGGGGGGCGGCGGTCTGGGCGAGGGAGGCCTGTGCGCCGTGATGGGGTCGAAGAACCTCAAGGCCGTAGTGGCCGTGGAGGGCACCCGGGAAGTCAGGGTGGCCGACCCGCGCCGGCTCCAGCGGCTCACCGATAAGATGCTCAAGGATATCATGACCTACCCGCTGCGCCAGGAGATAATCACCGGGGGCAGCATGGCCATGACCGCCGGCTGGGCGGGGAGCGGGGGCCGGTTCTACGGCAATTACGGTGGTGTCGAGCCGCTCACCGAGAATGACAAAGAGCAGTCGCTGGCCATGCTCGAGCTGCACAAGACGAAGCGGAAGCACCTGGCCTGTCCCAGCTGTCCCATGGGCGATAAAGACCGCGTTGACTACGAGGGTATCACCACCTACGACACCGCCATCATGTCCCCCATCAGCGGCTACGGGCCCAAGGAGGGCTACCGGGAGCTCATCGAGTATACCGATGCCGCCAACCGGCTGGGCATTGATAAGCTGCACCTGGAGCCGCTGGTGCAGTTCATGGCCTATCTTTATCAGACCGGTCAAATCACCAAGGCGGATACCGGCGGCCTGGAAATAAAGGATGATGCCGCCACCCTCACCAAGCTGGTGAAGATGATTGCCTACCGTGAAGGCTTCGGGGATGTCCTGGCGGACGGTATCGTGGGGGCGGCGCGGCGGCTGGGCAAGGGCCTGGAGCGATATGCCGCCCATGGCAAGGGCTACAGCCGCCTGCAGGACCCCCGGATGCGGGGGTTGGGCACCATGCAGTTCAGCCAGGTGGTCAACCCCCGGGGCTCGGTGGTGGTGCAGGGTGGCATGGGGGCCGCCTCTTACAACTCGGGCTGGCCGGTGGACAAGTGGGTGAAGTCCATCGGCAAGATAGCCGAGCTGCCCGAGGAGGTTGCCCGCCGCGTCTTCAGCGCGGACTCCTTCAGCGTGGCCCGCCTTACCCGGTATCCCGAGGACTTCTTCTCCCTGATGAACTGCCTCGGTCTTTGCTACCGGCTCTATATCTACCGGTTCTATAACATCCGGACCATCGCCGCCTTTTACGCGGCGGTTACCGGTATCGAGCGGACGCCCGCCGAGCTCTTCAAGGCGGGGGAAAAGGCCTGGAACCTGTATAAGTTGCTCAATGTCCGGGCGGGCCAGAGCCGTAAGGACGATAAACCCCCGGAGGTGTGGTTCACCCCGGTAAAGGAGACGGGCGGCCGTGAAATCCCCTTCACCGACTACTATCGGACCAAGGTAATCACCCGGGAAGATTTTGAAGGTCTTCTGGATGAGTACTATGACGAGAGGGGCTGGGACAAAAAGACCGGCACGCCCACGCCGGAGAAGCTGCGGGAGCTTGGCCTGGGGGACCTGTAGCCATACGGCCGCGTTGTCGGCCGGCCGCCGGACGTGGTAATCTGATTTTACCAAAGGAGCAAGGTAATGGATGGTGAACGTACCGTAAAAACGCTCTGCCGGATGTGCATGACC
>JAZDIY010000069.1:0-2014 GCA_043804445.1 Chloroflexota bacterium
CAACGGGGAGACGTTGTTCGTGGAGCCGGAGGTGGTCAACGACACCACCTTCGTTATCAAAAGACAGACTGTTGACCCGGAGTTTGCCGATAACTCCATCTATTCCCTCACCCCTTACCCCAGGCACATCGCCGTCAAGTACGAGGGTGATTTCAAGGCCTTTACCCAGGCCGACGAGTTCAACAACCTGACCTATACCGGCAACCTGGGCCCCTACCGGTTCAAGGATTGGGTCCGTAACGATAAGTACGTGGTGGCGCGCAACCCGGACTACTATCTGGGACAGGACAGCGGGGCCCCCTACTTCGAGCAGTACGTCACCAAGCTCTTCGGCACCTCGGCTGCCGTCTATGCCGCCCTGGAGGCGGGGGATATCACCTACGCCGGTATCGAGCCGGACCAGGTGGCCAAGTTCAAGCAGATGCCGGGTGTCAAGGTCTATACCGTGCCCACCAGCGGCTACGACCTGGTCATCTTCAACCTGCGCCAGAACGGCTGGCCGGGGCTGCGGGACCAGACGGTGCGGCAGGCCCTGGCCATGTCCATCAACAAGCAGGATGTGATTGACTCCATACGCCTCGGCTTTGCCGACCCGGCCTTCAGCTTCATCCCCAAGCCCTCTCCCTGGTACACCGATGAAGGCGTGCCCAGGTTCGGTTTCGGTGACCTGTACGACAAGGATAAGGCCAAGCAGATGCTCTACCAGGCGGGCTACGGCACCCGGAACACGGACGGGACGAGAGCCGTTCAGGATAAAGACGGCCAGCCTATCAGGCTGACCCTGGTCACCACACCGGGCAGCAATATCTCCGAAAACCTGGCCTACCTGGTAAAGCAGGAGCTGGGCGACATCGGCATTGAGGTGGAGATAAAGCTGGTGCCCTGGCCCAACCTGCTGCGCCAGCACGTGATGAACAAGGTTTCCGACAGCGACCAGCCGCCCGGCTACAATAACGGCCCCGGGGCAGTAAGTGCCGACCCCTGGGACATGATAATCATGGCCTTTAATACTAATCCCGTCGCCCCCTCCGGCTCCCGGGTGTTCTTCACTACCGAAGGCGGCCTGAACTACTGGGGCTACGCCGACCCCCGCGTTGACGCCCTGTTCAGGCGGGTCACCTCCGCGGAAGCCCTGGATACCACCGCCCGCAAGGCGATGTACGCCGAGCTCAGCCGGCTCATCGCCGAAGACCAGCCGGTGATCTTTCTCTCTTATCCCCGGGCTAACTATGGCTTCCAGGCCAGCGTGGCCGGGATTGATGTCGGCATGAGGCTGGGGTGGAACTATCATGAGTGGTATTTTGCCGAGCCTTAATCGGCGGTGGGGAGGGTCTGGTTGAAGCGGGCGGGCCTGCGGGGTTACCTTATCCGGCGGCTGCTCTACGCCGGGCTCATCACCTGGGGGGTGGTCACCGTTACCTTTATCCTGCTGCGGCTGGGCCCCACCTCCCCGGCGGACCGCTACCTGGCCAACATGTCGGCCCGGGTACAGGACCCGGCCCAGGTGGCGGCGGCCATCGAGGCCCGCTACGGTCTGGACAAGCCGATATGGCAGCAGTACGCCGATTACGTGGCCAACCTGGTGCGGGGGGACTGGGGGTGGTCGTTCAGCACCTCACTGCCGGTGCTCAAGCTCATCGAACGGCACTGGGTCTACTCCTTCCAGCTCATCCTGCTCAGCATGCTCTTCGCCGCCAGCCTGGGTATCCTCATCGGGGTCTACTCGGCCCTGAAGCAGTACACCCGCACCGATTACCTGGCCACTCTGTTCTCCTTTATCGGCATCTCCATCCCCAACTTCTGGCTGGGGATAATGCTCATCCTGGTGTTCTCGGTGCAGCTGGGCTGGTTCAAGACCTACTATGATACCTCCCTGCCCATGTTTTCCCTGGCTAACCTGAAGGCCCTGGTGCTGCCGGTGATTACCCTGGGCACCGGCATGATGGCCGGCTACACCCGCTACGCCCGCTCCGCCACCCTGGACAACCTGCGCCAGGACTTCGTCCGCACCGCC
>JAZDIY010000070.1:0-4616 GCA_043804445.1 Chloroflexota bacterium
ACGGTGGCCTCGGCGATACGCATCGGCAATCCCGCCAGCTGGGAGAAGGCAGTCAGGGCCCGCGACGAGTCCGGCGGCCTCATCGATAGGGTCAGTGACACCGAAATACTGGCGGCCCAGCGGCTGATGGCTACCGAGAGCGGCATCTTCGGCGAGCCGGCCTCAGCGGCCTCTCTGGCGGGCCTGGTTAAGCTGTCCCGGGCCGGTCAGGACTTCTCCACCAGCCGGGTGGTCTGTGTGGTCACCGGCCACGGTCTGAAGGATACCGACACCGCCCTGAAAGAGCCGCCCCCCCTGCTTGAGCTTCCCGCCGACTACGCCGCCGTGGAGAAGGCCCTGGAGTGGGGCTAGACTAATAACAGGAGGTTAACCGTGGCCCAAACAGCGAGCAGCAACCAGAGCCAGTTTTACCAGCAGTACCCCCGGATGCCGGTGGTGATTACCAGCCGGTCCGGCGGGCGGAGCAACGCCATGGTGGCCGCCCGGCATACCGTGGTCTCCTCCAACCCGCCGTACTACGGCATCTCCATTTCCGAAGACTCGTTGACCTACCAGCTTATTATGGAGAGCCGTGAGTTCGGCCTCAACTTCCTCCCCTTTGAGGAGGTGGCCCTGATGGACAAGCTGGGCAGCACCAAGGGCAAGGAGATTGACAAGTTCCAGAAGTTCAACATCGCCGTGGTTCCCCCCGAAAAGACCAAGGTGCCCGTGCTGAAGGTGGCCTATGCCGCCTACGAGTGCCGCCTGGTCAGCGATACTGCCGTTAACCGTACCCACTGGCTGGTGGGCGAGATTGTGGCCATGCGGCCACTGAAAGAGTGCCTGACCGAGCCCGGGATACTGGACCTGTCGCGGGTCAACCCCATCCTGTACCTGGGGAGTCAGCGCTATCTGACCGCAGCCAAAGATACCCAGAAGTACGTGCCCCGCTAGGGAGGCCAGTATTGGATGAAGCCAAGATTAAGTCAGCGGTGAGCGCTATCATCGGGGCTATCGGTGAAAACCCGCGGCGCGAGGGCCTGGTGGGCACGCCGGCCCGGGTGGCCGAGATGTATGCCGAGCTTTTCATGGGGATTGGCCAGGACCCCCGGGAAGAGCTGGCGGTGGGCTTTGAAGAGGGCCACCGCGAGATGGTCATCGTGCGGGACATCCCCTTCTATTCCATGTGCGAGCACCACCTGCTGCCGTTCTACGGGGTGGCCCATATCGCCTACGTGCCCAACTCCAGCGGGCGGGTGGTCGGTGCCAGCAAGCTGGCCCGGGTGGTGGAAATCGTGGCCAAGCGCCCCCAGATCCAGGAGAGGATGACCACCCAGATTGCCGACGCCATCATGGACGGCATCAACCCGGACGGGGTGGCGGTGGTGGTACAGGCCGAGCACCTCTGCATGGTAATGCGGGGTATCAAGAAACCGGGCAGTGCCCTGATTACCTCGGCCCTGCGGGGCATCTTCCGCAGCAAGTCAGAGACTCGCGCCGAGTTTTTCTCCCTGCTCCAGGGGAAATAGCTACTCGCCCACCATCTGCAGCACCACCTGCCGGGAGCGGGGGCGGTTGTCAAAGTCCACCAGGACAATCTGCTGCCAGGTGCCCAGGGCCAGTTTCCGGTCGGTAAAAGGCACCACCAGGGAGGCCCCCAGCAGGGACGCCCGGACGTGGGAGTAGCCGTTGCCGTCACCCCAGCGGCGGTCGTGGTCGTAGGGGAGGCTGGGGGCACCAGGCGCTGCCAGGTGTTCTGAAGGTCGGCGATGAGCCCCGGCTCGTACTCGATGGTGGTGACGCCGGCGGTGGAGCCGGCCACGAAAACAGTCACCGTGCCGCTCTTCACCCCGGACTCGGCCAGCTTCTGTTGTACCTGGGGGGTGATGTCAATAATATCACACTCTCCGCGGCTCTGGAGGCTGATACGCTCGGTAACTATCATCTTCAGACCCACCCCCTAAATCCCCCCCCCGGTCAGGGAGAGGGAAAATTATTATTAAGAGGGACTTCTGTCCCTCTTGAACACCCGGCAGACCGTATGTAATGGTCGGTCAGACCTCAGCCATCTCCTCCCAGATAATGTCCTCCATCTCAAAAACCGGGCCGTCCCGGCAGACCTGCTTCAAGCCCTGGCGGGTCCTGACGGTGCAGCCATAGCAGACACCCAGGCCGCAGCCCATCCTCACCTCCAGTGAGACCTGTACCGGCCTACCCTTTAGCTCGGGCATCCTTGCCATGCTCCGGTACATGCCGAGCGGCCCGCAGGCAAAAATCTGGTCAGCCCAGCCGGTGTGGGCGGCTAGCTGGCCGGTGACCACCCCGCTCAGGCCGGCGGTGCCGTCATCGGTACAGATGACCGCCTCAGTCCCGGCTGGCATGTCCTCGGCGGGATAGCACTGTGACGCCGTAGCCGCGCCGGCCAGCAACCTTACCAGCCGGCCCTGGTTGATGGCCTCCTGTGCCAGAAAGTAGAAGGGGGCGAGGCCGATGCCACCGGCGACCAGCAGCAGGTTTTTCGCTGATGTCTCAATGGCAAAACCGTTGCCCAGCGGCCCGAAGAGGGCCACACTATCACCGTCACACCGCCGGGACAGCCAGGCGGTGCCTTTGCCGTCCTCCAGAACGCTGAACAGGATGGCGATGGCGTCATCCTTCACCCGGTGGATGCTGAAGGGGCGGGGCAGGGAGCAGGTTTCCCCGCAGACCACCATGACGTACTGCCCCGGTCTGGCCTCGCCGGCGATGTCCGGGCAGCGCAACCAGATGACCCGGCTGCCCAGTACCGTCCGGCCGTGAGACCGGACCAGTTCCGGCAGCACCCGGTGCTGGTCGATAACCCGGACCAATACCTGTTTCAAGCCGGTTTTTGCCTCCGGTATTCGGGCAGGGGCAACACCTGATAGGTCCGGTTGCCGTTGAGCAATGCCCCCACGGCGCTGCGGGCGGTGTCCAGCGAGGTAAAGCAGGGGAGTCGTTTCTCGGCGGCGGCGCGGCGGATTTCAAAGCCGTCCCTCAAGGGGATACGGGCCCCGGTGAGGGTGTTTACCACGCCGCTTACCGTGCCGTCGTTAATAATGTCGATGACGTTAGGATGCCCTTCGTCCAGTTTCTTGGTAATCATGGTCACCGGCAGACCTACCGCCTCAATCATGGCCGCCGTCCCCTCGGTGGCGTAAAGTTTACCGCCGGCTTCGGCGAATTTTCTGATGATGGGCAGGGCCTCTGGTTTGTCTTGGTCGGCGATGCTAAAGAGTACCGCCCCCTGCGGCGGCAGCATCAGCCCGGCGGCGAGCAGGGCCTTACCCAGGGCGGCTTCAAAGGTATGGTCAATCCCCATCACCTCGCCGGTGGACTTCATCTCGGGGCCGAGGTAGGTGTCCACCCCGGCCAGCTTGGACATGGAGAAGACGGGGGCCTTGACCCCCACCAGGTTCTGCCGCGGCCACAGCCCGGTCTGGTAGCCCTGCTCCTCGAGCTTTTTACCCAGCATCACGTTGACCGCCACCCTGACCATGGGGACGCCGGTAACCTTGGAGATAAAGGGGATGGTACGGCTGGCCCGGGGGTTGACCTCCAGTACGTAGACCGAGGGTTCTTGTCCTGACTCGCCCGGCATGATGACGAACTGGATGTTCATCAGGCCCCTGATGCCCAGGCTCAGGCCGATGCGCACAGCATAGTCCACGATGGTGTCCATCTCGGCGTTGGTGAGACTGATGCCGGGATAGACCGCCATGGAGTCCCCGCTGTGCACCCCGGCCCGCTCGATGTGTTCCATGATACCGGGGATGAGCACCCGCTCCCCGTCACCGACGGCGTCCACCTCCACCTCCTTCCCCTCCAGGTACTTGTCGATGAGGATGGGGTGCTTGGTGTCCAACTCGATGGCCTGGGCCATGTAGCGCACCAGCTCGCTGGCATCGGGCACGATTTCCATGGCCCGGCCCCCCAGGACGTAGCTGGGGCGCACCAGCACCGGGTAGCCGATGAGCTTGGCCACGTTGAGGGCCTCCTCCACCGAGGTCACCCCGGCCCCCGGCGGCTGGGGGATGCCCATACCGCTGAGGAAGTTCTCGAAGCGGCGCCGGTCTTCGGCCAGGTCAATGGCCTCGGCGCTGGAGCCCAGCAGGGCCATCCCGTTGCGGGAGAGCGGCTCGGCCAGGTTGATGGCGGTCTGGCCGCCGAACTGCACGATGGACGGCGGGGCCCCGCCGCTCAGGCCATTTGCCCCGCTCTCGTTCTCCAGGATATCCCGCAGGCTCTCCTCGTCCAGGGCCTCGAAGTAGAGGCGGCTGGAGGTGTCAAAGTCGGTGGAGACCGTCTCCGGGTTGGAGTTGACCATGATGCTCCGGTAGCCCGCCTGCTGCAGGGCCCAGGCCGAGTGCACGCTGCAGTAGTCGAACTCGATGCCCTGGCCGATGCGGATAGGGCCGCTGCCGATGACCACCGCCCTGTCCCCGGCGATGGGCCCGGCCTCGTTCTCCTGCTCGTAGGCGCTGTAGAAGTAGGGGGTGCCGGCGTCAAACTCTGCGGCGCAGGTGTCCACCATCTTGTACACCGGGCGGATGCTCCAGCTTTTGCGCAGCTCCCTGACCTGCTCGGAGAGCCGGTCAGCCAGTGTGCCAATCTGCTCG
>JAZDIY010000071.1:0-5351 GCA_043804445.1 Chloroflexota bacterium
TTTGGCAAAGGAGGGGGACTAGAGGGGGAGGATTTCAAAACTTCCTTATAAAAAACAATTTCCCCCTCTCCTTAAAACTAAGGAGAGGGGGACTAAGGGGGTGAGGTTGTACAACAGCTAAAACCACCCCTTGAACCGAACGGCTACCCCCGGCTAAAATGGGGTATGTTTATCGGTGAGGGCCAGGAGTGGCCGGAGGGCGAGGCAGAGGCCTGGGACAGGCTGGCCCGGCGGGAGGCCGGGGAGGTATGCCGTAACGCCCTGGCTGACTTTGATGCCCCGGCGGGGCATTACCGGCTGGCCGTGTTCGGGGAGCCGGTGCTGGTCTCTCCCGCCGACCGGACCATGCGGGCAGACTCGCCGGTAGCCGGTTACCTGCTCAACGAACTGCCCCACTACTCCCGCCTGGCCGTCCTGTGGTACCTGAACAACGCTCAGGAGGTGCCCCTCAGCGGTAACCTGGTCAACCCCCGCGAGGTGGGGGGCGGGCTGATTTTCGCCCTGGGCTCGCACCGGCTGCCCCTGGACCAGGTGGTGGCCCGCTACGGCCAGGACGCGGCGGGGTTCCGGCAGAGGGGGGCTGCCCTGGGCGGCGAGGCGATGGACTACGCCGACGCCGCCGTCCGGATTTTCCCCTTCCCCCGGGTGCCGGTGGTGCTGGTGCTGTGGACACCGGACGAGATGTTCCCCGCCCGGGTGGACCTGCTCTTCGATGCCAGCTGCTCGCGCCACCTGCCCACGGACATCCTCTGGGCCACCGCCATGATGAGCGCCCTGGTCATGCTCCGCTAAAGTCTTACCGCTGGGGGGCGATGATGACTTTGAGGGACTCCCCGGCCCCGGCTACCATCTGGAAGCCCCGGCCGGTCTCGGCCAGGCCCAGCCGGTGGGTAACCATGTCGGCGAGCGGCAGCGTCCCCGCCCGCACTATTTGAAGGGCCGTCCGGTAGTCCGCCGGGCTGCCGGCGTAGGAGGTAGTGAGGGTAACGTCGTTCCGCCAGAAGAGGTCGTTGACGGACAGGGGCACGGTCACCCCCGGGCCGGTGGGGGCGAAGAGCAGCACGGTGCCCCCCCGCTCCACCGAGGCCAGGGCCTGGCTGAGGGCCGGGGCCGCCCCGGTGCAGAGTATCACCAGGTCGGCCAGGTAGCCCCCGTTGACCTGGCGCAGGCGGGCGGGCACGTCCTCGTCGGCGCTGAAGGTGACCTCCGCCCCGAACTTTCGGGCAGCCTGCCGCCGGTAATCACTGGTATCGGTGGCGATGACCCGCCCCGCCCCCAGGCTGCGGGCCAGCATCACGTGGAGCAGGCCGGCGATGCCGCTGCCGATGACCAGCACGCTCTTGCCCGGCCCCATCCCCGCCTGCCGCTGCCCCCGCCAGACGCAGGCCAGCGGCTCGACGAAGGTGGCGTCCTCGTAAGAGACCCCGTCGGGGAGGGGGAAGACGCCCCGGTCAACGTTGATGGCGGGCAGGCGGAGGTACTCCGCCAGGCCGCCGGGGTCAAAGCTGGTCTTCCTGAGGGTCTCGCAGGCGGTGTGGTGGCCGCCCAGGCAGTAGTGGCAGGTGTTGCAGGGGACGTGGTGGGCAGCGGTTATCCGCTCCCCTACCCGGTAACCGGTGACGCCCTCGCCCACCGCCGCCACCTGCCCGCCGATTTCGTGGCCCAGCACCAGGGGTCCCCGGTCCCGGCGGTACCACTCCATCACGTCGGAGCCACAGATGCCGCAGGCCTCCACCCGCACCAGCAGCTCGCCGGGGCCGATTTCGGGGACGGGCATCGTCTCCAGCCGCACGTCCCGGTTGTTATACCACCGGGCCACCCGCATCGTCTTTCTAGCGGCGCCCGGCACGGCTATTTCCCTTTACCGCCCTTCTCAAGGTCATATACCGCCTGGGCCTGCCGGGGGTTGGCCCCCTCGTGAATGATGGCCCGAATCGCCTTAATCATGGCCACCGGGTAGTCGTTCTGCCAGACGTTCCGCCCCAGGTTCACCCCGATGGCCCCCCTGGTCATGCCGTCATGGACGAACTCGAAGACCTCCAGCTCGGTATCGGCGTGGGGCCCCCGGCCATTACCACCGGCACCGGGCAGCCCCCGGTCACCCGCTCGAACTCCGGGCACCAGTAGGTCTTCACCACCCGCGCCCCCAGCTCGGCGGCGATGCGGGAGGCCATGGCCAGGTAGCGGGCGTCCCGTTTCTCCAGCTCCCGCCCCACCGCTGTCACCGCCATCACCGGGATGCCGTACTTCTCTCCCTCGTCCACCAGCCGGGCCAGGTTGAGCAGGGAGTTCTTCTCGTAGTCGCTGCCCACGAAGACGGAGATGCCCACCGCCGCGGCGTTGAGGCGGATGGCCTCCTCCATGCCGCAGGCCAGGCCCTCGTCGGCCAGGTCGTGCCCGGCCATGCTGGTGCCCCCCGATACCCGCAGGATGACCGGCTTGCTATGGTGCGGGTCAACCGAGGAGCGCAGCACCCCCCGGGTGATGAAGATGGCGTCCGAGTAGGGGAGCAGCGGCGCCAGTGTCCGGCCGGGCTGCTCCAGGCGGGTGGTGGGGCCCTGGAAGTAGCCGTGGTCAACGGGCATGAACAGGGCGTGCCCGTCCGGCTGGATTAGCTGTGCCATGCGGTTGGTCATTCCCCAGTCCATTTGGGTCAAGTCTCCTTCCTTGAGTTTGGTCTCCGGCGGCCCGCGGGCCGTGCCGAGTGGTTTTACGTTCCGATTATAGCACAATACGGGCCGGAGAAAGGAATATTGGTTGAACCCTATCCCCTTTATCCCCTTCGGGGTATTGGATGCAATTGTTCACGTTGGGGAATGATCGTTTGAATCTCGATTTCCTGTCCGTTGTAGAGCACTTTTTCTACCAGAAGTCTGAGCAAGTCTTGTTTGCCGGTGAAGTCCAGGCAATCTAAACCTGTACTGATTTTCTCCATGAGGCTTCTTATCTGAGCCTCCTGATTTTCAGTTAGATTCCTTTGGGTAAGCGTCGCGGTTTAGCATCTGGCCCAAGTGGAACCCTATCCGGATTACCTTTTCTATAGCAACGGTAATAAGGGACGCCATGAATCGTGCATCCACCCATTCGGCCACCGCATTGTGGGCAATACAAAAGCCCGGATAGAAGATACTCTCTCTTCGTGTTCCTCCTAGCTAGGTCTACATTCTTCGTAAGCTTTCTTTGTACGGACTCAAATAATTCAACCGGCACCAGGGAAGGCACCGCTATTGTTATCCATTCCTCTTTGGGACGCAGGGCAAGGGATGTCTTTCTGTTTCTCGTCGCTGGTTGACGCCTCGACCTGGGCTCAACATGATATTTTTTGAATTGATGCATCTTGCCAACATAGTTGGCGCTCGTGTAATGGAAAGCTACGGCGTATTTTACGCCAGACTGAAGTAGAGCATAAGGGGGGTATTCAGGGACACGTCAACCCAGTTCCAACTTTCAAAAATATTTAACAAGATGCTTCACCGGCCTTGACAACCAAGGAAATTTGATATATAATCCTCTTAATTTATAGGTAAAGCATTAGAGGTTTATTATGTGCAAGTTGTATAAATCGACCAAGCGGGCGCTATCTGCGGTAGTAATAGTCGGTGTAGTGCTCGCAGTGCTCTTTTCTCCTTCCTACCCGGTGGCGGCATATTCAAGTCCATCGCCAGTCGACCTTGGAACGGCGGAGCCCTTCGCCGTCTTGGGTGGCACGGCGGTGACCCTTACCACCTCCACTATCACCGGAGACGTAGGCGCCCCTTCCGGTTTCTACACTAATACCGGGTCCACGATTACTGGCACGGTTCATGTAGGGGATGCGACCTATGATGCGGCTATCATTGACTTTATTGCTGCGTGGGACGCAGTAGATGCCCTGGGGGCGGACGAGGCCCTGGTGGGCACCCTCGCTGGCGAAGTTCTTTCGCCTGGTGTTTACACTTTTGACAGTTCGGCAAAGGCGGGAACGCTCCATCTCAACTCCAGCGACCCCGATGCGGTCTGGATTTTCAAAAGCGCAGAGCTCTACCTCGAAACGGGCGCCAGCTTCGAGGTCGTCTTTGACGACCAAGGAGAGCCACGTAACGTGTTTTGGTGGACTGACTCTTACGCGGCACTGACGGATTCGACCTTCATAGGAACTATTCTCGCGGGTACGTACATCACGGCCACCAATGAGTCCAGTGTTGGCAGGGCCCTAGCGAAAACCGCAGTGACGTTGACTGACCACACCATCTCTGTTCCTCCCGCCGCACCACCAGCATCACCAACAGTAGGTGGTGGAGCCTATCACGTAAATAAGGGTATGGTGTTGGGAACGTGGTTAATCCTGCCAATTATCGTGATTGGTGGAAGTGTACTGGTTCTAAGACAACGGCGTACACTTCGCCGGCAGTGAACTTTGTGAGAAGCGTAGCCTTTATTACGTAGCCGGGGCGGGTCTATTTGGGTTTGGTGTTTGTTCAGCGCCAAACCCAAAGGTCGAGACCAGAGCAGTTATTATTAACCAGCTTTCTGACCTTCAACCCTTCGACCAAATGAACCCTTCATTGTGCAGATAACCCAATACCTTAAAGGTTGTGACTTTAAGGCCGCCCTCTATCGTAAGCTACCAACTCATGAATATCATCTCATTATTAATTATCTTTTGAGTTACTTCTGGTTCGCTGGCCGCAGACAAGGTAGCAGAGGGTTCGGAGATAAACATTGGTTAAGCTCAAGCGTGGCATGGGGTAAGTTGAAACCACGTAAAAGGGGCTTTCCGTGGCTATGGGTGATTGTAGCTCTATTCACCGCGGCTCTTTTTGCTCCAGTTTTTTGGCATGTTTTCGTTTTGAATACTCCACTCAATTTGCCGAACCTAAAGGCGGCTATTATCGACCAGCTTTACACTGAATACCCCAATGAAAATTTCACTACCGAGGTCAAAGGGGCCCTTGAGGCTTATGGCTTCCAGGTTGATGTTTATCAGGGCAGCGAGGTCACAGTAAACCTCTACCGAAACCTCCCGAGCTACGATTATAAGTTAATTATAATACGGAGTCACTCTGGCATAGAGCGACGTATGGATTTAATAGAAAGGTATGTAACAGAATATATTGTTCTGTTCACTAATGAGCCATACACCACGGGGAAATATCCTTTCAATCAGCTTGATGATTCATTAGTGGAGGCTGCGGTGACTGAAGATTCCCCTCGTTTTTTCGGTATCACGCCAAAATTTATCAGCAACAGCATGCAAGGCAATCTTCGTAATACCGTCGTCATTGTTGCTGGTTGCGCTTTACTTCATGATAATATTATGGCCTCAGCCTTTACTCAAAAAGGTGCCTCGGCCTTCCTTGCCTGGAATGGCA
>JAZDIY010000072.1:0-5444 GCA_043804445.1 Chloroflexota bacterium
CTCTACAATATCGACGACCTGACCCAGATATCGGGGGCCAACCGCCGTAACCGGGAGGGGGAGATGGTGCGGGCGGAGGCTATCGTCGCCGAAGAGGTGAACAAGTTTGCCGCCTGGCGGCAGGCCCTTACCGTCCGGCCCGTGGTCAGGGCCCTGATGCAGCAGGCCGAAGACATCCGCCGTACCCAGCTGAGCAAGACACTGAAAAGATTACCGTCCCTCTCGGACGAAGAGCAGGAACGGCTGGAAGCGATGACCAAGTCCATCGTCACCAAGATATTACAAAACCCCATCGAGCACATCAAGACCAACGCCACCAATAACGGGCATTACGCCGAGCTGGTCCGCCAGCTTTTCGGGCTGGACGAGGAGAAATGAGTGTGAAGACCGGCATCGTGGTCGGCTCCCGGGGCAGCCGTCTGGCGGTAATCCAGGCCCAGGCGGTGGCGGCCCGGCTCAAGGCAGCCCACCCCCAGATGGACATCAGCCTCTGCCAGATTGTCACCCGGGGCGACCGTGACTCTCATGTCCCGCTCGACCGGATGGAAGATATCGGCGTCTTCGTCAAGGAGCTGGAGACCGCCCTGCGGGAGGGCCGCATTGACCTGGCGGTGCACAGCCTGAAGGACATGCCCACCGTCATCCCCCCGGAGCTCTGCCTGGCGGCAGTCACCGAGCGGGCC
Organism: Chloroflexota bacterium; assembly: GCA_043804445.1. Classification (GTDB taxonomy): domain Bacteria; phylum Chloroflexota; class Dehalococcoidia; order Dehalococcoidales; family JAZDIY01; genus JAZDIY01. The sequence continues at coordinate 684 of JAZDIY010000072.1, forward strand.
GACCCCAGGGACGTGCTGGTATCCCGGGGGGATACCCTGGCCGGTCTCCCCGCCGGGGCCAGAATCGGCACCGGCAGCCTGCGGCGGGCTGTCCAGCTCACCAGCTACCGCCCCGACCTGGAGGTAGTCGGCATCAGAGGCAACGTGGACACCCGCCTGCGCCGGGTGGCCGCCGGCGAGGTTGACGGCGTTATCCTGGCCGCCGCCGCCCTATCCCGGCTCGGCTGGGGGGCGCGGGTCAGCCAGTACCTGCCGGTAGATGATTTTCTGCCGGCGGTGGGGCAGGGGGCCCTGGCCCTGGAGACCCGGTGCGGCGATGAAACCGTCGCCGGGCTCGTCGCCGCCATCAATGATATACCAACCTGGCAGGGTATCACCGCCGAGCGGGCCTTCCTGCTGGCCCTGGGGGGTGGCTGCCGTGCCCCGATTGCCGCCCTGGGTACTGTCATCGGCAACACCCTCAGATTGGAGGGTATGGCCGCCGACCCCGGCGGCCGGCAGATGCTGCGTGACGCCGATGAGGGCAGCGCCAAATCGGCCGAGGCACTGGGCCGGCGCCTGGCCCGGAAGCTGCTGGCCCGGGGTGCCGACAAATTTATCGCCGAGGTGAAGCAGGGTTGAGCCAGGGTAAGGTCTACCTGGTCGGGGCCGGGCCGGGTGACCCCGGCCTGATAACCGTCCGGGGTATGGAGTGCCTCCGGCAGGCTGACGTCGTCGTCTATGACCGGCTGCTTGACGAAGGGCTGCTGGAGAACGCCCCGCCGGAGGCGGAAAGAATCGACGTGGGCAAGACCGCCGGGGAACACCCCGTCCCCCAGCACCAGATAAACCGGCTGCTGGTGGCCCGCGCCCGGGAGGGCAAGACGGTGGTACGCCTCAAGGGGGGCGACCCCTTCGTGCTGGGGCGCGGCGGCGAGGAGGCAGCGGCCCTGGCTGACCACGGTATCCCCTTCCAGGTGGTGCCGGGGATAACCTCGGCAGTAGCCGTGCCGGCCTACGCCGGCATCCCGGTCACCCACCGCGGGCTGGCCTCGTCCTTCGCCGTGGTCACCGGCCACGAAGACCCTACCAAGGACAGCTCCAGCATCAACTGGGGCCAGCTGGCCACCGGCGTGGACACCATCGTCTTCCTGATGGGGATGCAGCAGCTGCCCCATATCGTCAGCCGGCTGATGGAAAACGGCCGGCCGCCGCAGACCCCGGTGGCAGTGATTAAAGACGGCACCCGACCCGGGCAGCAGACGGTAACCGGCCATTTAAGCGATATCGTGGACAGGGTGCAGGCCCACGGGCTGAAACCCCCCGCCGTTATTGTAGTGGGAGATGTGGTCAAACTCCGGGAAAGCTTGAGATGGTATGATAACCGCCCCCTCTCCGGCAAACGCGTCCTGGTCACCCGGGCGCGCCACCAGGCCAGCTCCTTGAGCCGTCTGCTGACCGAGCGGGGGGCCCTTCCCGTGGAGCTGCCGGCGATTGATATCCAACCCGTTACCGATAATAAAGAGCTTGACGGGGCCATCGCCCGCCTGGAGCAGTACGCCTGGGTGGTGTTCACCAGCGTCAACGGCGTGGCCGCCTTCTTCCGGCGGCTGAATGCGTTGAAGCAGGACAGCCGTGCCCTCAGGGATGCTAAAATCGCTGCCATCGGCCCGGCCACCGCCGCCGCCCTGGAGGGGCAGGGCATCATCCCCGATTACCTCCCCGAAAGCTACACCGGGGCGGGCCTGCTCGAGGGGTTCCGGAAGCGGGACATCGCCGGACAGCATTTGCTGCTGCCCCGGGCCGATATCGCCGACGACGAGCTGAGCGCGGGCTTGAGCCGACTGGGGGCCGTGGTGGACGATATTGCCGTTTACCGCACCGTCCCCGCCACGGAAGCCACTAGCCGGGCCCGGCAGAAGCTGCAGGCGGGCGAGATTGACGTCATCACCTTCACCAGCTCGTCCACGGTATCCCACCTGATAGCCGCCCTGGCCGGGGAAAAACCAGGTCTGAATGGGGCCCTGGTCGCCTGCATCGGCCCCAAGACGGCCCAAACAGCCACCCGGGCCGGCCTCAAGGTGGCCATCCTAGCCGAAGAGCCGACCATCCCCGGCCTGGTCAGCGCCCTGGAAGAGTATTTCACCAAGGAGAAGTAGATGGCCGACTTTCCCGAGTTACGTTTGCGCCGCCTGCGCCGCACCGGGCCGCTGCGGGACATGGTGCGGGAGACCCGGCTGGCGGTGACCGACCTGGTCTACCCCATGTTCGTGGCCGAGGGGCAGGGGATAAAAGAGGCCATCCAGGCCATGCCCGGCATCCACCGCTTCTCCCCCGACCGGCTGCCGGCGGAGATTGAGGAAATCGCCAAACTCAACATCCCCGCCGTGCTGCTCTTCGGCATACCCACCGATAAGGACGAGACCGGCTCCCCGGCCTACCATCCCGAGGGGGTGGTGCCGCAGGCCATCCGCGCCATCAAGCGGACGGTGCCGGAGATGGTGGTCATCACCGACGTCTGCCTCTGCGAATACACCAGCCACGGGCACTGCGGGGTGGTGGTTGATGGTTATGTCAACAACGACCGGACGCTGCCGCTGCTGGCCCGGATGGCCCTCTGCCACGCCGGGGCCGGGGCCGACATGGTGGCCCCATCGGACATGATGGACGGGCGGGTCAGGGCCATCCGCGCCGCCCTGGACGAAAAGGGCTTCGCCCACCTCCCCATCCTATCCTACGCCGCCAAGTACGCCTCGGCCTACTACGGCCCCTTCCGCGAGGCGGCCGGTTCCGCCCCCCAGTTCGGTGACCGCCGCGCCTACCAGATGGACCCGGCCAACGCCCGCGAGGCCCTGAGGGAGGTGGCCGCTGACATCGCCGAGGGGGCCGATATCGTCATGGTCAAACCGGCCCTGGCCTACCTGGACATTATCCGGCAGGTGCGTGACCGCTTTGACTACCCGCTGGCGGCCTACAACGTCAGCGGCGAGTACGCCATGGTCAAGGCCGCCGCCCGGCAGGGCTGGCTGGAGGAAGAGCGTATCGTCATGGAGACCCTCACCGCCATTAAGCGGGCCGGGGCCGATATCATCCTCACCTACCACGCCAAGGAGGCGTCCCGCTGGCTCGGCAACGGCTAAGATACTATGAAAGAGCTGAAGCAATCTAAAATACTGTTTGAGGAAGCCCAAAAATACCTGCCCGGCGGGGTGGACAGCCCGGTGCGGGCCTTCCGGGCGGTGGGCGGCACGCCACCCTTCATCGCCCGGGGCCAGGGGGCCCGTCTCTACGACGTTGACGGCAACGATTATATCGACTACGTCGGCTCCTGGGGGCCGCTCATTCTGGGGCACGCCTACCCGCCGGTGGTGGCCGCCCTGAAAGCAGCGATAGACCAGGGCACCAGCTTCGGGGCCACCACCGAGCGGGAGATAACCCTGGCCAAAATGATAACCGGGGCCATCCCCTCGATGGAGATGGTGCGCTTCGTCAACTCGGGGACGGAGGCCACCATGACCGCCCTGCGCCTGGCCCGTGCCTTCACCGGCCGGGACCGGATAATCAAGTTCGCCGGCGGCTACCACGGCCACTCGGACGGCCTGCTGGCCAAAGGCGGCTCGGGCCTGGCCACCCTGGGTATCCCCGATTCCCCCGGCGTACCATCAGGCTACACCCAAAACACCCTCATCGCCACGTACAATGACGCCGGGGCCGTGGAGCAGCTCTTCCGGCAGTACCCCGGCGAGATTGCCGCCGTCATCGTGGAGCCGGTGGCGGCGAATATGGGGGTAGTCCCGCCGCAGCCCGATTTTCTGCCCGGCCTGCGCCGCCTCACCCGTGAGAATGGGGCCCTGCTCATCTTTGACGAGGTCATCACCGGCTTCCGCGTGGCCTACGGCGGGGCCCAGTCCGTCTTCGGCATCCCCCCGGACCTGACCTGCCTGGGCAAGATAATCGGCGGGGGGCTGCCGGTGGGGGCCTACGGGGGACGGCGCGACATCATGCAAATGATGGCCCCGGCCGGGCCGGTCTACCAGGCGGGGACACTATCCGGCAACCCGCTGGTGATGACCGCCGGCATCGAGACGCTTAAAGTGCTGGCCCAGCCCGATAGCTACGCCCGGCTGGAGGCCAGGGCCGCCCGCCTGGAGGAGGGCATCGTCCGGGCCGCCGCCGGGGCCGGTATCCCCGGCCATGTCTCGCGGGTGGCCTCGCTGCTCACCCTCTTCTTTACCGGCGACAAGGTTTTAGACTACGACTCCGCCCGGCAGTCTGACACCGCCCGCTTCGCCCGCTTCTTCCAGGGGCTGCTGGCGGCGGGGGTCTACTGGCCGCCGTCCCAGTTCGAGGCAGCCTTCGTCTCGCTGGCCCATAGCGACCGGGACATCCAGCTCACCGTCAGCGCCGTCACCCAGGCGCTGGCTGCCCTGGCCAACAGCTAGACGTCAAAATACCGACTTCAGAGGGACTTCACGCACAATAGTTGACAAACGCCCAGCAGATATGGTATAATAACAAAGACAACCTGGGGAGCGAGCTTCTCCGGGTTTTTTGTTTGCCCCCGACCTACCGCTGGTTCAGCGGGGCCGCTTCCCTAACCACCAGCCGCTTCACCGCCTGCCCGATGCCTTCAATACTCAGCGGGAACATGGGGAAAAGCTGGCGTATCGCCTGGGCGGTATAGGCCACCCAGAAGCGGGGCTCCTCCGGGTTCAGCCAGACCCGGTGGGTAAAATGGGCCGCCAGCCGCTGCAGCCAGGCTATCCCCGGCAGCTCGTTCCG
>JAZDIY010000073.1:0-2650 GCA_043804445.1 Chloroflexota bacterium
TTACTCCGAGGTGGCCTACGACGGCTACCAGCCAGCCAGCTTCATGCAGGCCGAGGGTGCCCGGGATATCGGCGTAGAGTTCCATTCCCTGTCCAAGAGCTATAATATGACCGGCTGGCGCATCGGCATGATGGTGGGCAACCGGGTGATGGTGGACGCCCTGCTGCGGGTCAAGTCCAATCTTGACTCGGGGATTGCCCAGGCCATCCAGTACGCCGCCATCGCCGCCCTCAACGGCCCCCAGGACTGCATCCCGGAGCACAATCGGATTTACCAGAAACGGCGTGACCTGGTCATCGAGACGCTGAACCGCATCGGCCTGGAGGCCACCCCACCGAAGGCGAGCCTTTATGTCTGGGCGAAGGTACCCCCGGGCTACACCTCGGTCAGCCTGGCCACGGAGCTGCTGGAGCAGCTCAGCGTGGTGGTCACACCGGGTATCGGCTACGGTAAGAACGGGGAGGGCTATGTGCGGCTGTCCCTCACCATCCCCGATGCGGCCCTGGTCAAGGGGCTGTCACGGCTGGCCGCCTGGCGCCGCCCCGGTTTCCACCCCAAGAACCGGAAATAACTTTACATAATTAAGGAGATACCATCACTAAAAGCACCGTCGTCACCCAGGCCTCCCCGGAGCGGGCTTTCCTGGCTGCCGTCGCCCCCCGGGAAACCGGTGAGGAGTGGTCTGCCCAGGACTCTCTGGCAGAGCTGGCCCAGCTGGCCGGTACGGCCGGGGTTGAGGTAGTGGGCCAGCTTATCCAGCGGCTGCCGGTACCCTCCAAGACCCACTACCTGGGCAAGGGCAAACTGGACGAGCTGGAGGCACTGAAAAGCCGCCTTAATTACAGCGTGGTCATCATTGACGATGAGCTGTCCCCGATACAGCAGCATAACCTGGAAGAGGCCCTGGGGGTCAAGGTAATCGACCGGGCCGCCCTGATCCTGGACGTTTTTGCCCGGCGGGCCCGCACCCGCGAGGGCCAGATACAGGTAGAGCTGGCCCAGCACCAGTACCTGTTACCGCGCCTGGCCGGCCAGTGGAGCCACCTGGAAAGGCTGGGGGGCGGCATCGGCACCCGGGGCCCCGGGGAGTCCCAGCTGGAGACAGACCGGCGCCTGATACGGCGCAAGATCCAGCGCCTGGAGAAACAGATTGAAGAGGTCAGAAAACACCGCCGGCTCTACCGGGAACAACGGAAGCGGAGCGGCATCCCGATGGTAGCCCTGGTAGGCTACACCAATACCGGCAAGAGCACCCTGCTCAACGCCCTGAGCCACGCCGGGGTGTTCGTGGAGGACAAGCTGTTCGCCACCCTGGACCCCACCACCCGGCGGATAACCCTGCCCGGCAGGCAGGCGGTGCTGGTCACCGATACCGTCGGCTTTATCCGGAAGCTGCCCCCCGCCATCGCCACCGCCTTCCGGGCGACCCTGGAGGAGCTGGACGAGGCCGATATGCTGGTCAATGTGGTTGACATAACCAGCCAGCACGCCGCCGTGCAGTACCGGATAGTGGAGAATACCCTCCGGGACCTCGGCCTGCTGGCAAAGCCGGTGGTAACCGCCCTGAATAAGATAGACCGCCTGTGGCCTGATGGCGCCGCCTGGCAGGAAGAGGAGGTCAGGGCCTATCTTGCCCGCCAGCACCTGACGGTAGATGAAAACACGGTATTCATCTCCGCCGCCCGGGGATGGGGACTGGATCGGCTGCTGGAGAGAATCACCCTCCGGCTGGTCAGGACCAAATGGCCGGGCGACCAGGCAGGCTCTCTGCCGCCACCGCCATCTTTAGAGGAGGCCTGATGGAAATCGGACTGATATTCGCCCTTTTTTCCGCCATCACCTTTAGCATCGGTACGATACTGGTCCGGAGGGGGGTATCCACCGCCGGTGAGTCCTTTACCGCGGTCTTCATCAGCCTTTCTATCGGTGCCGTCATGGTAACACTGGCCATGCTCTACCAGGGTGACTGGGACAAGGTCATGGCGTTTTCCTGGAAGGGGCTGGCCCTGCTGGCCGGGGCCGGCACCATCCATTTTCTGGTGGGACGGTTCTTCAACTACGCTTCGATACGGATTATCGGGGCCAACCGGTCCACCGCCCTTAGCCGCACGAACACACTCTACGCGATTATCTTCGGGGTGGTGCTGTTGAAAGAGTCGATTACCTTACCGGTGCTGCTGGGCATAATAGGTATTCTCACCGGGGTAGCCCTGGTCACCCTGGAGAAACGGGAGCCCGAGGTGAACCCGGTCGCCGGTTCCAGGGCATCGGTGCTGGGGGTTGTCTCCGGCCTGGCGGCCGGCCTCTGCTGGGGGATATCCGGCGTGATGATTAAGATTGCCATGGGGGAAGTCAGCGCCCCCCTGGCCGGCACCTTTATATCCTATATCGCCGCTACTACTCTCCTGGCCATCACTTTACTGGGCAAGCAACAGCGCCGCCAGCTGACCCAGCTCAGGCGTATTTCCATAATACCCCTGTTCTTTGCCGGCATACTGACGGCCATCGCGCACCTGCTCCGCTTCGCCGCCCTCGACAGTAGCCCGGTAACCGTGGTGCAGCCCCTCATCAGCACCAACGTCGTCTTCGTGCTGCTCTTTTCTTTCCTGGCTAACCGCCGCCTCGAGGTCTTCACCTGGCGGGTTATCGG
>JAZDIY010000074.1:0-7404 GCA_043804445.1 Chloroflexota bacterium
GTCCTGTGACTCGGTGCCCCCCGCCCCGGCGTGAATGGCCAGGATGGCGTTCCGGGCGTCATACGGGCCGCTGAAGGCCAGCTCCAGATCCAGGCTATCCAGCCGGCCGGTTATCGCCTCGACATCGGCCTCAATCTCGGCCACCAGGGAGGCATCATCCTCCCGGGAGGCCAGGGCAAGCAGTTCCGCGGTATCGGCCACCCTCTTCTCCAGTCCCCGCCACTGGCCCACGGTTTTCCTGGCCTCGGCCAGCTGGCGCATCATCTCCTGGGCCCGGGCCGGGTCTGACCAGAGGTCAGGCTCGGCCGACTGTTTCTCCAGCCGGGTTATCTCATCTTCCCTGGCGGCGATGTCAAAGATGCACCAGGGCCAGAGATACCCTTGTTTTGAGGTCCTTCAGTTTGTTTTCCAGTTCCTGCATGGCGGTTACGGCGATACGGCGGCGGGGGACTTGGGCCGGGACTTGTCCCCGGCGGCCAGGTGGGCCAGGCGGGTGGGCTCGGGCAGGCGGTAGCCCCGGCAGCACCGGAGCACCCAGTGGATGGCCGTCTCCAGGTCAACCTGGTGGCCGATGGACACGTAGACCGGCTTGACTCCCGGTTTGGTCCTTAAGGCCACCCCCACCACCTCACCCCGGTCCACCAGTTCGGCATAGCTGCCCGGCGTCTCCCCCGGCTCCGTGTGGTGGCCGCACAGGCGGGACTTGGCACAGCCGATGGTGGGGATATTGAGCCATAGCCCCAGATGGGAGGCCAGCCCCAGCCGCCGGGGGTGGGCAATCCCCTGACCGTCCACCAGGATAAGGTCAGGGGTGAGGGTCAGTTTCTGGCAGGCCGCCAGGATTAAGGGCATCTCCCGGAAGGACAGCAGGCCGGGGATGTAGGGGAAATCAAGCTCGCCTTCTGCCCGGCTGGTTTCGGCCACGGAGAGTTCGGGATGCCGCAGTACCACCACCGCCCCGGTGGCTAGTCCGCCCCCTTTGGGCACGGAGATGTCCACCCCGGCGATAAGGCGCGGTGCCATGCCCCGGCTGGTCGGTGATACCCGGGCCGCCAGCCGTTGCTGGATGGCCGCCGCCTCTGCCGGGCTCACCTGCCCGCCGTGCCACTGGTTTACCTGCATAGTTAGATTATATCGGTAGCCGGCCTGCTTTGACAACCGTAACTCCGGGTGGTCACTTTTCCCGGTTCCCATTGACACCTGCCTGATTATGGGTCATAATTTAACCAAGATAAGAAAGGCTGGGGAAGTATGGTAAAAATCAGGTTACGGCGAGTTGGTGCTAAAAAAAGACCCAGCTACCGCCTGGTGGTAGCTGATTCACGCTCTCCCCGCGATGGGGCATTCATCAGCATTATCGGGCACTATGATCCTCTGACCGACCCGGAGACGGTGGTCATCGACGAGGCCAAGGCCCGGCACTGGCTCGGGGAGGGGGCCCAGCCCACGGCTACAGCGGCCCGGCTGCTTGCCAAGATGGGTATAATCGCCAAAGCCGAAACACTCAAGGAGACAACATGAAAGCGCTAGTGGAGTTCATCGCCAAATCAATTGTCAATGCCCCTGACGAGGTGGTGGTTACCGAGGAGATCGGTGAGGAAGGTCATGTGCTCAAACTGCAGGTTGCTGAGGAAGATAAGGGTAGGGTGATTGGGAAGCAGGGCCGGATAGCCGAGGCCATCCGGACGCTGATTCGGGTCAAGGCCGCCAAGGCGGGCGAGAAAGCCACCCTTCAGATTCTTTAGCTGTCATCCCCCCCGGCTAGGGCCTTCGCTGTCGTGTCTTCCGGGCTACGTTGAGGCGTGTCAGTGAGCGTTGCAGGGCAGCCCGGGCACGGGCCTCGTCCATTCCGGGAGCCGTCTTTTCGGTCAGCCGTTTCTCCGCCCGCCGTTTGGCCTCTTCGGCCCGGGCGATATCAATTTCCTCCGCCCTCTCGGCAGCATCGGCCAGGATAATAACGCGATCGGGCCGGACCTCCAGGAAACCGCCGGAGATGGCCATGAAAATCTCCGTTCCCCCCTTCCTGATGAGCAGTTCGCCGGGCTGGACCATGGTCATCAGCGGGGCGTGATGGGGCAGGATGCCCAGTTGCCCCTCCACTCCGGGGGCCACCACCATATCCACGTCATCGGAGAAGACCTGCTGCTCGGCGGTAACGATATCAAGTCTGATGCTGGCCATGCTCGTTCACCTTTGCTGCGGTAATTATGCCTGGCTTTTTATTCGTCCTCGGTGCCCTTTAGCTTTTTGGCGGCTGCTACCGCCTCGTCAATAGTGCCCACCATGTAGAAGGCCTGTTCCGGCAGGTGGTCATGTTTCCCTTCCAGTATCTCCTTGAAGCCGCGTACCGTTTCCGTAATCGGCACGTAGCGGCCTTCCCGCCCGGTGAAGACCTCGGCGACAAACATCGGCTGCGAGAGGAAGCGCTGGATGCGCCGGGCCCGGCCCACGGTGAGCTTGTCTTCCTCGCTGAGCTCCTCGATGCCCAGGATGGCGATGATGTCCTGGAGGTCCTTGTAGCGCTGCAGCACCTTTTGAACGCCGCGGGCCACGTTGTAGTGGTCCTCGCCGACGATGGTCGGGTCCAGGATGCGGGAGGTGGAGGTCAGCGGGTCGACCGCCGGGTAGAGGCCCTGCTCCATGATGGCGCGCTCCAGGGCGATGATCCCGTCCAGATGTCCGAAGGTGGTGGCCACGCCCGGGTCGGTATAGTCGTCAGCGGGTACGTAGATGGCCTGGAACGAGGTGATGGAGCCGTTCTTGGTGGAGGTTATCCTCTCTTCCAGCTCCCCCACCTCGGTGGCCAGGGTCGGCTGGTAGCCCACGGCGGAGGGCATGCGGCCCAGCAGGGCGGATACCTCCATACCGGCCAGGGTATAGCGGTAGATATTGTCGATGAAAAGCAGCACGTCCTGGTGCTCCACGTCGCGGAAGTACTCCGCCATGGTGAGGCCGGTCTGCCCCACCCGCAGACGGACGCCGGGCGGCTCGTTCATCTGCCCGAAAACCATCACCGTTTTGGAGATGACGCCGGACTCCTTCATTTCGTTCCAGAGGTCGTTGCCCTCGCGGGAGCGCTCGCCGATGCCGGTGAAGACCGAGGTGCCGCCGTGCTCCGTGGCGATGTTGCGGATGAGCTCTTGGATAACCACCGTCTTGCCCACCCCGGCCCCGCCGTAGGCCCCGATTTTGCCCCCCCGGGTGAAGGGGGCAATCAGGTCCACCACCTTGAGCCCGGTCTCCAGAATCTGGGTGGTGGTCTCCTGCTCCTGGAACGAAGGCGGCGGGCGGTGTATCGGCCAGTGGTCGGCGGCTTCAACCGCCCCCAGGCTGTCCAGGGGGTCCCCCAGCACGTTGAAAAGCCGTCCCATGGTGCCCTTACCGACGGGTACGGTTAAAGGGGCGCCGGTGTCGGTGGCCTCGGCCCCCCGGGCCAGTCCCTCGGTGGGAGAAAGGGCCACGCACCGCACCCAGTTGTTGCCGATGTGATCCTGCACTTCCATCACTATCTTGGTGCCGTCAGAGGCCACCTCGAGGGCGTTAAACAGGGAGGGCAGCTCGTCAGGGGGGAACTCGATGTCAACTACGGTGCCGATTACCTGGACGACTTTGCCTTTTACCTGAGTTTTGCCTTTGGCCATTTAAATCTACCTCCGCTACTTTAAGCCAGGGCCGCCGCTCCGCCGCTGATGTCAAGGATTTCCTTGGTGATGGCCTCCTGACGGGCCTTGTTGTACAGCAGGGTCAGGTCCTGGATAAGGTCGTTGGCACTGTCCGTGGCGTTGCGCATGGCTACCATGCGGGCCGATTGCTCGCTGGCGATGGACTCCAGGATAGCGTGAAAGACCGCCATCTCCACGAACCGGGGTAAAAGCTCGCCCAGCACGGCCTCGGCGGTGGGCTCGTAGATATAGTCCACGTTCTGGGCCCGCGGGATGGTGGCCGGCTCCACCGGCAGTATCTGGCGTATCGTTGGCTTCTGGACGATGGTGGAGATGAACTGGGCATAGACCAGATAGACCATGTCCACCCGGCCCTGGCTGTAATCATCAATGATAATCCGGGATATGGGCAGGGTGTCCAGCAGGCCGGGTCGGTCACCCAGGTCAGTAAACTCCGCCAGCTGGTGGTAACCCAGCCGTCTCATGATGTCCCGCCCTTTGCGGCCCACCGTAATCAGGCTGACCGGGTGGCTCTGCCCGGCGATAAAGCCGGCGGTGCTGCGGTTGAGGCTGGCATGCAGGCCGCCGCAGAGACCACGGTCAGGGGTAATGTGCACCATGGTAATCCGGTTGACCTCTCGCCGCTGCAGGAGGGGGTGCCGGTGGCTGGTCTCCGGCAGGGCGGCCAGGTCAGCGATGACCTGGTGTATCTTTTCGGAGTAGGGGCGTCCGGCCAGGCCGCGCTCCTGGGCCCGCTTCATCTTGGAAGCGGCAATCATCTCCATCGCCTTGGTAATCTTGGCGGTGTTCTGGATACTGCGTATGCGGCGGCGTATCAGCCGGATGCTAGCCAACGGGTACCCTCACTCCTCATGCTGTCCTTTACGGCCCTTTCCCGGCAAAGCTGGTGCTTTGCTTGAACTCGGTTATGGCCGCCTTGAGCTTTTTCTCCGTCTCGGCACTGAGCTCTTTCTCCCTGGCGATGCCCTTGCCGATTTCGGGATGGCCGGTCTCCATGAAGCGGTGGAACCCGGTCTCAAAGGTGGAGACCTGGCTTACCGGCACATCGTCAAGGTAGCCGTTGACGGCGGCGTATAGCATCATGACCTGCTTTTCCAGGGGCATGGGCACGTACTGGGGCTGTTTCAGGATTTCGGTCACCCTCTGGCCGCGTTCCAGCTGGGCCCGGGTGGCCTTGTCCAGCTCGGCGGCGCCGAACTGGGCAAAGGCGGCCAGCTCCCGGTACTGTGACAGCTCCAGCCGGAGCTTGCCCGCTACCTGCTTCATGGCCTTGGTCTGGGCGGCGCTGCCCACCCGGGAGACGGAGATGCCCACGTTCAGGGCCGGCCGCTGGCCGGCGTTGAACAGGTCGCTCTCCAGGTAAATCTGGCCGTCGGTGATGGAGATGACATTGGTGGGGATATAGGCGGAAACATCACCGGCCTGCGTCTCGATGATGGGCAGGGCCGTCAGTGAGCCGCCCCCGTAGTCCGGGCCGTACTTGGCGGCCCGCTCCAGCAGGCGGCTGTGCAGGTAGAAGACGTCACCGGGGTAGGCCTCCCGTCCCGGCGGGCGCCGCAGCAGCAGGGATAGCTGCCGGTAGGCCCAGGCGTGTTTGGACAGGTCGTCGTAAACCACCAGGGCGTCCTGGCCTTTCTCCATGAACTCCTCGCCGATGGCACAGCCGGCGTACGGGGCCAGGTACTGCATGGCCACGGAATCGGCAGCATTGGCGGCCACCACCACGGTGTGCTCCATGGCCCCGTATTCCTCCAGTGTGGCCACCACCCGGGCTACCCGGGAGGTCTTCTGGCCGATGGCCACGTAGATGCAGAACAGGTTGCCCCCCTTCTGGTTGATGATGGTGTCCAGGGCAATAGCCGTTTTGCCGGTGGAGCGGTCGCCGATGATGAGCTCCCGCTGTCCCCGGCCCAGGGGGATGGTGCTGTCGATGGCCTTGATGCCGGTCTGTACCGGGGTGTTCACCGACTGGCGTACCACCACGTTGGGGGCCACCCGCTCCACCGCCCGGGTGCGGTCGGTCTTGATGGGGCCTTTGCCGTCCAGGGGGCGGCCCAGCGGGTCAACCACCCGGCCGATGAGGGCTTCACCCACCGGCACCTCCACGATGCGCCCGGTGCAGCGTACCTCGTCGCCCTCCCGCAGGCCGGTGTAGTCACCCATGATGATAGCGGCCACGCTGTCCTCCTCCAGGTTCAGGGCAATCCCCATGACATCGCCGGGGAAGGCCAGCAGCTCGCCGTACTTGGCCCCGGCCAGGCCGTGGATACGGGCGATGCCGTCACCGATTTCGATGACCGTGCCCACGTCGGTGATGGTTAACGTGGCGCCGAACTGCTCAATCTGCTGTTTCAGCACCGAAACGATGTCCTGTCCTCTCGTTGCCATGCCGCTAATCTCCTCGTTAGATTGGGGCCGCCGGCACCCTTTACCCGGCTAAGATAGTCTTTCTTCGGCCAGTATGTCCACCACGGACGGGTCAGCCAGGGTGCTGGTGTCACCCAGGTCATCGGTGTTGCCGGCGGCAATCTTGGTGAGCAGCCGCCGCATAATCTTGCCGCTCCGGGTCTTGGGCAGGCCGGGGGCGAACTGGATCTGGTCCGGGGTGGCGATGGGGCCTATCTCCCGGCGGACCTGCTTGAACAGCTCTTTTTTCAGCTCTTCGGTTTCCAGGAAGCCTGTTTTCAGTATGACGAAGGCATAGATGCTCTGCCCTTTAATCTCGTGGGGCACGCCCACCACGGCGGCCTCGGCGACCGCCCGGTGCGCCACCAGGGCGCTCTCTATCTCAGCGGTGCCGAGACGGTGGCCGGAGACCTTGATGACGTCGTCAATGCGGCCGGTGACCCAGTAGTAGCCGTCCTCGTCCACCCGGGCCCCGTCCCCGGCGGTATAGACCCCGGGGAAACGGCTGAAGTAGGTCTTCTTTAACCGCTCCGGCTCGCCGTAGACCTGCCGCAGCAGGCCGGGCCAGGGCCGGGTAATCACCAGGTAACCGTCCTCGTTGACGTCGGCGGGGGAGCCGTCCTCCCTGAGTATGGCGGGCACGATGCCGGGGAAAGGCAGGGTGGCCGAGCCCGGTTTGAGCGGGGTGGCCCCGGGGAGGGGGGTGATTAGTATCCCGCCGGTCTCCGTCTGCCACCAGGTATCCACGATGGGGCAGCGCCCCCCGCCGATCACCTGGTGGTACCAGAGCCAGGCCTTGGGGTTAATCGGCTCGCCCACGCTGCCCAGCAGGCGCAGGGAGCTCAGGTCGTGCTTGTTGGGCCAATCGTCGCCCTCTTTCATCAGGGAGCGGATGGCGGTGGGGGCGGTGTAGAAAACGTTGACCCGGTACTTCTCCGCGATACTCCAGAAGCGGTCCGGGTGGGGGTAGGTGGGCACCCCCTCGAATATCAGGCTGGTGGCCCCCAGGGCGAGGGGGCCGTAGACGATATAGCTGTGCCCGGTTATCCAGCCGATATCGGCGGTGCACCAGAAGGTATCCTCGTCTTTAATATCAAAAATCCACTTGAAGGTCTGGTAGCAGTACAGCAGGTAGCCGGCCTGGGTGTGCAGCACCCCCTTGGGTTTGCCGGTGCTGCCGCTGGTGTAGAGGATAAAGAGGGGGTCTTCGGCATCCAGCACCTCGGGCGGGCAGTACGGTTCAATATCGGTGGCGTTGATTTCATCGTGCCACCAGCGGTCACGCCCCTCCTTCATGGTGACCTCGATATCGGCC
>JAZDIY010000075.1:0-11016 GCA_043804445.1 Chloroflexota bacterium
TAATGTAGGGGCGGCCCAGGTAGGCCACCGTAATCCGCCCCCGGCCGCCGGTCACCTGGCATTCGGCCCCGGCGCGGCGGCACTGCTCTTCGACATCATCCAGGCTGGCTAGCTGCTGGCTGGCCAGGGTATAGGCCAGCTCAAAACCCTCTCCCGGTTGACGCCGGATTGGTGCCGCCAAGGCGCTTTCCTTCCCGTCCTCGCTCAAAGGGTACTTAGAGACCGGCGGCCTCCAGAATAGCCGGTACCCGCTTCTCCCAGCCGATAGGCATGAGGTGTACCCCTTGGCAGACATCCTTGAGGTCTTTAATCAGGCCGGCGGCAATCTCAATACCGGTCCGGACCTTGTCTTCCGCCTGGGCTATCTGCTGAATCATGGCGTCGGGGACAAAGACGCCGGCCACGTTCTTGTTCATAAACCGGGCCATACCGGCGGACTTGAGCGGGATAATGCCCGCCATAACGGGGACACCGAACCCCTCCACCCGCCTCATAAATTTGACGAAGACGTCAACGTCATAGATGGCCTGGGTCTGGAAGAACCTGGCCCCGGCCCTGATTTTGTTCTCCATCTTGATAATCTGCAGCTCGTAGGACGCCTCGGTGTCCGCCCCCGGGTTGACCACCGCCCCGGGGAAGAGGTTGGTCTTGCCCTTGAGCTCGTTACCCACCATGTCGTGGCCCCCGTTCAGCTGCCCGATCACCTGGAGCAGCAGCAGGGAGTCCAGATCGTACACCGGCTTGGCCTGGGGATGGTCGCCCAGCGAGGGCACGTCCCCGGTGAGGGCCAGCACGTTTTCGATGCCCAGGACACTGGCGCTGAGCAGGTCCGACTGCAGGGCGATGCGGTTGCGGTCCCGGCAGGTGACCTGGAAAACGGGGTCAAGCCCGATCTGCTTCACCAGATGGCAGGTGACCAGGGAGCCCAGCCGCATCACCGAGCTCTGCTGGTCGGTGACGTTGATGGCGTCCACCCTGCCCTTGAGCAGCTCGGCAACCTCTTTTATCTCGGTAACGTCGGTGCCCTTGGGTGGGGCCACCTCCGCCGTCACCACGAATTTGCCCGCATCCAGGAGTGATTTCAGACTCATCTCTCTCTCCCCGTTAGCAAGTTTACCCGGTGTACCACCCAATCACCAGACCGCGGACGCTTCTAGCCTCCGCCAGCCGGGTCTCTGGGGCTAAAGTCAGCCTATATCTCCAGCCAGGAGTGGGAATAGAGGGTCTCCCCCTTAATCACCCTGACCGTCTTAACGTAGTTTCTCTCTTCCTGGCTCAACTTGGCCAGGTCGGGTTTTTCCCCGTCGGTGACCCGGTGCACCAGGTCCACGATGTCGGGCCGCTGGCCACGGGCAATCTTGACCAGGTCGGCATCAAAGGCATCGACGATGGCCGACTGGAGCCCGGCCCGCATCAGCATGATGAGGAAGGTGCGGTTGAGCCAGGGGCGGAGATGGGCGGGGGCGCCGTTGGAGATGTTGGACAGCCCCACCGTGGACCGGCACCCCGGGGCAATCTCGGCCAGCATGCCCATGAAGTCCAGGCAGGCCTTGACCTGGTTTATCTCCACCGATACCGGAGTGGCGATGGGGTCAATCCAGATGCTCTCGTTGGGGATGCCGGCCTCGTTGGCCTTATAGACCAGGTCCACCGCCAGCATACAGCGCTCGTCGGCGTCCCGGGGCATCCCCTCCACCCCCCACAGCAGGCCGATCATATCGGCCTGATACTTCTGGACGAAAGGGAGCTCCTGCTCCAGCCGGTCGGGCTGGAGGGAGATGGAGTTAATCAGGGCCCGGCTCTTACATACCTTGAGACCGGCCTCCATGGCCACCGGGTTGGTGGTATCCAGACAGAGGGACTGGTCGGTGACTGCCTGCACCGTGTTCACCACCCAGGACATCAGCTCATCCCCCGCCTTGCGGGCCGGGCCGACGTTAAGGTCAATGTAGTCTATACCCGCCGCCACCTCGGCCCTGGCCATCTCCTGAAGAGGCCCGGCGTGCCTCTCCTTCATCGCCGGGCCCAGGGTATGGGACATGATGTTGAGGTTCTCCCCAATCAGAATCATTATTTACCTCCTTGGGGTGTCCATGACTTAAGGTAGGCGGTGATGTGGCCGGCTTCCCGGGGGCCAATCATGATCTCCCAGCCGGGCAGCTCTTCTTCCAGCCCGCCGCTTTCCGCGGCGATATAGCCGGGGATAATCAGCTTGCTGTGTTTCACCTTATCGGCGATGCCGGACTTCTTGACGAAGGGGGCGATGCTGTCGGCCACGAACTTGCCGGCGGCCCACGAGGTCATCACTGAAAGCCCCTCGGTGTCCTTGACCAGGAGGTAGGCGGGTATCTTGCTGGCCTCAATCTCACCGGAGACGATAAAGTAGGTCAGTGAGAAGTTGGTGGTAATCAGCACCGGCGAGTTCTCGTCCGGGGCGCCGATTTCGTAGATGCCCTCGGTGGTGGCCAGCGGGCGCTGCGGGTCGGTGTAGATGTTCATCCGCTCCACCAGCAGCGGGAACAGGCTGTGCCCGGCGATTTCGGAGAGCACGATGATGCCGCCGTACTTGGCCACAAAGGCCCCGGCAATCACCGCCTGCTTCATCGGGTCATCGGTCAGCTCGTAGGGCAGGATGATGGTGGGGAAACCCAGCGGGCGGAACTTCTTGCCCAGGGCGGCGTTGCGGATAATCACCTGGTCCTGGAACAGCTGGCGCAGCTGGCGCGAGCCGGAATCCAGGACGATATCCTTGATACCCGCCCCGGTCAGGCGGTTGGTCAGCTCGACCAGTCCCTCCACGTTGCCGGCCTTGGCCACTACCGGGCAGGCATGCTCCTTGGCCAGGGCCGCCACCTTGTCCAGGTTCTCCGCGGTGGCGGCATAGATGAGCGGCTTGCGGTCCGCCGCCACCTTGAGGCCCGCCGCCAGGACGTCCGGGTTTTGGCTCATCAGGATGATGCCGGCATCGGTTTTGTCCTTCACCTTCTTGACCAGCGCCTCGAACTTGGCGGCATCGCCCGATTCGCTCTTGACGGCAATCATCTCCGGGCGCAGGGTGAGGCCGACCCGCTCGTACTGGAGGTTAGCGAACGCCTTCAGGCGGCGGTCAATCTCGGCATCGGCCATGGTGTCGGCTACCAGGATGGCGATGCCCGGCGGGTTCTCAAACCGCTTCTCGTGGCGGAACATGACGGTCTCACCGCCAATCTTGCGGGCGGTATTACCCACCCCGACGGTAACCAGCCGGATGGGGGGTGCCGACTCCTCCGCCAGGTGCGATTTGGCCTCCTCGGTGATATAGGGGCAGGCCACTATCTCCGCCTTCCCCGCCGCCAGGTTCATGGCAAAGGCCAGACAGGTCGGCACGCCGCACTCGCCACAGTTGGTCTTGGGCAGTAACTTGAATATCTGTATCCCGCTCAGTGGCATGTTCCACACGCTCCTTTCCCTTTAGGACGGCCGGACCCGCCCTAAGGTTATATTGGCTCTATTTTTTTTACCTAGCCCAGTATCGGGTCCATCTTCAGGGCCGGGTGTCCCTTCTTCTCCAGCCAGGGCAGAATCTCCTCTTCGGTAGTGCCCACGGTCTCGTCGGCAATCATGTCGGGCAGGCCGGGGATACCGATCTCCTCCGCCCGGGCCTTCAAGCGGTCGGCAATCTCTTCCTTGAGTGACTTGGGCATCCAGACGATGCGCTGGATACCGCCGTCGCCGGAGAGGAACTTCCGCTGGCAGATGTTGTACTTGCCGTGGCCCACGAAGCCGGGGGTGCTTAATCCCCCGCCGATGGTGCCGGCCAGGGTGGTGAACTTCATGCCGCTGGGGGTCTCGCCGGTGTACTCGCGGTTCACCGTCATCACCCCGTTGCACATGGGCAGCACCGCGGCGATGGCCTCGCAGCAGCCGCAGGTGGTCATCGGGTCGTTGACGATGCTGTAGAAGTTGTAGTGGTCAATCTTGCCCCGCGACGCCTTGGCGACGAAGGCGTTGACCCCCTTCCACTGCCCGAACTTGACATCAATGGTCTCGCCCTTGGGCACCGGCTGGTTGGGGCCGGTGGGGTTAATCTCGGAAGAGGCCTTGCAGTCCATCCAGTTGTAGGAGCCGCACAGGCCGGTCCGCTCCGGGCTGATGACGCAGACGTGGCTGGGGGCAAAGGACTGGCACAGGGTGCAGGAGTAGTAAATGTCGGTGGTCTCGTCGGTCATGCCCTCGATGCGGGCGTCCCGGACGCCGTACACCGCCCGGGCGGATTCCAGCACCTGGTCCACCTTGTCTTGCTCGGTATAGAGCTTCACCTGGACCTTATCGAAGATACGCCCGAAATCCTGGTGCAGCTTGGCGTGGAGCAGCTTGCCGATGTGCTCCAGCTTGAAGCCTCTCTCCACGGCCTGCTTGCTCACCCGCAGCCAGGCGATGTCCCGCTGCCCGATATGCATCACCCCCTGGGCATAGTTAATCAGGTGGTGTATCTGCCGCTCCAAGATGGGCTCGTAGTCGTCCTGCATGTCCCGGCCGGCCACCTCAACGGCAATGGCCAGCGGCAGGCGGGACTTGGCCGGAACGTCGGTTAGCTCCGGGCCAATCACCTCCACCCGGCCGTCCTCCACCTCGTCCATGCCCTTGGTGGTCACCCATTCCACCATGTGGGTCCGGCCGCCGCCGCACTCCAGGTAGATATCCTCGCCCCGGACGCGCTCGCCCTCGAAGGCAGCCCCGTAGGCCACCGGCACCGGGACCTCGGCCACGGTAACCTTCAGGCCCCGCACCTCGATGGCCTTGGCCACGATGTTATCGTGGGGCACGTTGGAGACAACGTGCTCGTAGGTGCAGATACCGGTGGGCAGCACCTCGGGTATGGGGGTATCGGCAATGGCCGGGAAGCCGTAGTTGATGGCCCCGGCGGCGTTGGCGTACCACTCGTCGGTAACCGTACCCAGGGCCAGGGCAAAGGCAAACACGCGGTCCTTGTTGTAGATGAGCACCTTGCGGTAGTCACCCGGCTCGACACCGCCGAAGGAGAGGGTCGCCCGGGTGGCAAAACCGGCGGCGAACACGGTGGCGCTGACGTCCGGCCCGAAGGAGACCAGGCGGGTGGGCCAGCCAATCTGGACACCGGCCTCCACCAGCTGCTCGGAGAAGCGCTTGCCCTCGTGCTCCGCCGACATGAAGACGTAGATGTTCTTCTGCTGGAGCTCCTGGGCGATACTGGCGGCGATCTCCTTGGTGGGGGCAGCCCCCAGCACCGCCGCGAAGCCGGGAGCGGTGCCGTCCACGAACTCGATGCCCCGCTTGCGCAGGATGATATCGTCGGCGGCCCCCAGCCAGATGTTGTTCTCGGTGATGTCCTCGCCCTTGGTATAGAAGTCCGGCTGCTCCAGATAACGTATCGCCTCGGAAATCTCCTCGGCAAAGAAGGTGGTCATGCCGGCATCGAGGGCGGGGGCCAGGTAGGGCAGGGCGTGCTCCTCCCGCACCAGCGGGGGCAGGAAGGCCCGGCACTTCTTGAGTACCGCCTCCATGTCGCCCAGCTTCTCCACCTTCATCCCCAGGATGCCGTAGATTACCGGCAGGTAGTAGCTGGTGTTGGGGAAGCCTACCGGCTCATTGGCCCCCCACCTGTCCATGGCCTGCTGCCACTTCTTCTCGGCCTGGTCAACAATCTTGTGGGCCCCCCGGATGGCCGCTGACGCAATTAACTTAGACATGTCTTGACGTCCTCCAAATATTAATCGTTCTGGTCTTAGACCGCCTCCAGCTCCCGCCTCATCTCCATATCGTAGAGCACCCGTTCCCGGGCCTTATCTATGCCCAGGGCCTTGCGCTTCTTGTCAATATGGGCAATCATGAGGTGGGCCGCCTTGAGCGGGTCCGGTTCAAAGGCCCACATGCCGCCGTACATCTGCTCCATCTCCTTGAACAGGAAGTCAGTGACCTCCCGGCTACCCAGGGTGGGCCAGTTGACGCCGAAGACGGTGAACACCCCGGAGCCGACAAAGTACTGGCCGATGGCGATGGCCTTCTCGCTCATGTACTCCGGGGCCGCCCCGACGGCGGGCAGGTCGCTGATGTCGTCGCCCAGGCCGCCGTCCTTGACCATGGCGGTGGCGGCCATCAGGATGCGGGTGTTATCGATGCAGGAGCCCATGTGCAGTACCGGCGGGATACCCACCGCCTCGCATACCGAGCGCAGCCCGTCACCGGCGTACTTGGCCGCTTCCGGTATCATCAGGCCCAGCTTGCCGCTGGCCATGGCCATACAGCCGGTCTGCAGCACCAGCACGTCGTTCTTGATGAGCTCCATCACCATAATCTGGTTGGAAACATCGTGCGGGGTGCGGGGGTTGTTACAGCCGACCACGCCGGCCACCCCCCGGATGCGGCCGTTGATGATGTTATCGTTCAGGGGCCGGTAGGAGGCCCGGAACAGCCCGCCGAGCAGGTAGTTGATGGTCTCGTAGCTGAAGCCGGCGATAAGGTCGGTCTTCTCCTTGGGGATACGGACGTTCTTCCCCCGGTTGACGTAGTTATCGGCGGCCATCTTGAGTATCGTCTTGGCGGACGCCATGGCGTTATGCTCGTCAAACTCAATGTGGGTCGCCCCCTGTATCTTGGCCCGGAAGTCGGTGGTGATAATCTTGGTGTGGTAGCAGTTGGCGGTATCCACCAGCCCCTGCATGATACACTGGACGTCCACCACCATGGCCTCCACCGCCCCGGTCACCACCGCCAGCTCCTGCTGCAGGAAGTTACCGGCGATGGGTACCCCGTGGCGCATCAGCATCTCGTTGGCGGTGCAGCACATGCCCGCCAGGTTGATGCCCTTGGCCCCCTTGGACTTGGCGTATTTCACCACCTCGGGGTCCTGGGCGGCCACGGCTATCGCCTCCGCCAGGTACGGCTCGTGGCCATGGATGATAACATTGACCTCGTCCTCTTTGAGCACGCCCAGGTTTACCTGGCTCAGGACTGGTGACGGCGTGCCGAAGATGACGTCCTGGAGGTCGGTAGCAATCATGCTGCCGCCCCAGCCATCGGCCAGGGAAATCTTGGTGCCCCGGTTGAGCAGGTCCTTGTAGTCCTGGTCGGTGCCCATGTGGGTCCGGTGCAGGGCCTCGGCCACCTCCCGGTCAATACCGCCGGGGGTAATCCCCCACTTCTTCCATATCTCCTGGCGCTTGAGCGGGGCCCGCTTGACGAAGAGGAGGTCCCCCTCCTGCTTGCCGAACTCGTTCAGCAGCAATTCGCCGACTTCAATGGCGATTTTCTGGTTGGAGCGGTCACCGATGGTGACCCCCAGGTCCATGGCCAGCTGCAGCAGCTTCTGTTCGTCCTTAATCTCGTAGCCCGGGGCATCGCCCCTGGCCACCGCCAGGAAGAACTTGGCCATGACGCGGCCATGGTCACCGTGGGCGGCGGTGCCGGCGGCTATCTTGCGCACGAAGTTGCGGGCGGCGATGGTCTCCGGGGTAGCCCCGCAGACGCCCACCCGCTTACGCCGTTCCTCAGCCGTCTCCTCGCGGCCCTTGGGGGGGGCCACCCGGCAGGGCCCCATGGCGCAGATGCTGCAGCAGCTCCCCTCCTGCCCGATGGGACAGGCCCGGGTGTGGGCCGCCCGCTCGAAGACCACGTTGGCCCCGTCCTGGGCCGCCTTCTCAATCATCTCCAGCGTGGCTTTATCAATGCTCTTAATCTCTTGCTCTGCCATTGTTTTCTCCTTAGTTAACCCTATTTGGAAGCCGATAGTTCGGCAATCAGGTCCTTGACCAGTTTGATTGCCTCGGGGTGTCTCATAATCATCACGTCCCCTCCCGCCAGGAGCAGACAGGTGGCTGATATGGCTTCCATCAAGATACCCCGTTTCTTGGCGTCACCCAGCTTGGGCTCATCCTTCTCCGACAGTTTTACCTCTTTGGTTTTCCAGGCTTCCTTGCCGAGATTACAGATGATAGGGAACTGCAGCTTGTCGTCCTGCTGTGTCAGGGCGGCCATCCTGATTCTCTCCATCACCGAATAACAGTACTCGATGCCGTAGCCGATACCGCTGACGGTGGGGTCAATGACCAGCAGGTCATCGGGGACACCCAGGTTGCCCAGCAGGATGTTGAGCTGCTTGGCCAGGTTGATGTCGATGGGTGACGAGGCCGCCACGGTGTGGTGGTAGCCGATGGCCGCCGCCCCCAGGCGCTTGTGGTCACCCTCCTCCACCGGGCCGATGACCAGCCGCTTGCCCTGGCAGGCCTCGGCTACCGCCCGCAGCACCTCGGTATCCTTGTCGTGGTTGGCGGTGCCCCAGACGATGAGCGGGACATCGATGGCATCGGCCACCTTCTTGACCACCGCCGCCGCTTCAGCGGCCCCCCGGTCCAGACCGTTGGGGTCGGTGCTGATGAGCTGCAGGCAAATCATCTCGGCCCCGTAGTCATCGATGCACTTCCTGGCCCAGGCTACCGGGTCATCGGTGACCCCGGCAAAGGGCTCCAGGGCCGCCGGCGCCCACTCATCCGGCGGAGCGTCATAGACCTCCATGGCAATCCGGGGCAGGTGGGGCATCTCCCCCTCGAAAAGGTAGAAGGGATAGCATGACTCGCCACCCACGGTGACCGCCTTGGGGCCACCGCCCAGGGTAACCTCCTTGACCTTACCGCTGTAGGCTGTCTTGGGAATTTCAAAAGTCATTTCGCCGCCTCCTTACTCTTAGGCCGGATTCTTTCTCCTCTCGCTGCCGAACCAGTCCTGGCTGTACCAGTACCTCTCGGCGGTCTTCAGGTATCTTATCTTCTCCTCGCGGCTGGGCAGCTTGTAGCGCCACTTCCCCAGCTCCTTGCCCTCCGGCTTGCCCTTCTCAAAGGTAGGGCCCAGCACGGCCGGTTTTCCTTCCGTCTTTGCGGCTGCTTTTTTCTGCGCCATTTTGGTCTCCTCCTATTCTAAGCTAATCCGGCGGCCAGCTTGGCTGCCTTGACAGTACTCAGCATTAACATGGTGACCAGCATCGGCCCCACGCCTCCGGGGACCGGCGTTATGGCCCCCGCCTTTTCCTTCACGGCCTCAAAATCAACATCCCCCACCGTTTTCCTCTTCCCGGTAACGGGGTCTGCTACGAAAGTACCGCCAAAGTCTATTACCACCGCACCCGGTTTCACCATGTCGGCGGTGATGAACTTCGGCTGGTTCACCGAAACCACCACCACGTCCCCCCGGCGGGTATATGAGGCCAGGTCAGGCGTGGTGGGATAGACCAGGGTGACGTTGGCCCGGGCCTGGTCCCGGTCCTGGGCCAGGATAGAGGCCAGGGGCTTGCCCACCATGCTGTCCACGTTGACAATCACCACGTGCTTGTCCTTCAGGTCATAGCCGCTTCTAACCAGCATCTCGTGGATGGCGATGGCCACCGCCGGCACGAAGGCCGGCTGCCCCAGCCACGCCCGGCCCACGTTCACGGCGTGGAACCCGTCCACGTCCTTTTCGGGGGCAATGGCGGCCAGGGCCTTCTCCTCGGAAAGATGGCCGGGCAGCGGCAGCTGGATGAAAATGGCGTGGACCTCGGCGTCTTTGTTCAGCCGGTCAATGGTGCCCAGCAGCTCGGCCTGGGTGACCGTCCCGGGCAGGTGGACCATGGCCTCCCTGACGCCGGTCTCCTCACACGCTTTGGCCTTCAGCCCGACGTAGGTGCTTGAGCCCGGGTCCTCGCCGACCAGGATACCGGCCAGGCCCGGCACAATACCGCGTACCTTGAGCCGGCTGGTCTCGCCTTTAAGCTCCGCCCTTATCTCGGCTGATATCTTTTTCCCGTCCAGTACAGCACCTGGCATGTTCCCGTCCTCCTGAAGACAGGCCGTTTCCGGCCCTTACCGGCTGAAGTTTTCGGCGGCCCGGACCGTGTTGGCCATGAGCATCACCGAGGTCACCGCCCCGGTGCCTCCCGGTACCGGCGTTATCGCCGAGGCCTTCTCCTTCACCGCCTCAAAATCAACGTCGCCCACCTGTTTGTTCTTCCCGGTAGCCGGGTCCGGAATGAAGTTGACACCCACGTCAATCACCACGGTGCCCTCTCTCACCATATCGGCGGTGACGGCCCGGGCCTTGCCCATCGCCGCCACCAGAATATCGGCCTGCCGGGTGATGGCCACCAAGTCCCTGGTGCCGGTGTGGCAGACCGTCACGGTGGCGTTGGCCCCCTTGCCTTTCTGCACCAGTATGCCGATGAGCGGCTTGCCCACGATATTGCTGCGGCCCACTATCACCACGTGCTTGCCCTCCGGGCTGTGGCCGCTGCGTACCAGCAGCTCCTGCACCCCGTAGGGGGTTGACGGGAAGAAGGTCTCCTCACCCAGCAACAGCTTCCCCGTGCTTATCGGATTGGTGCCGTCCACGTCCTTCTGGGGTGAAATGGCGCTTTCCGCCTCAAGACTGTTAAGATGCCTGGGCAGGGGCAGGAAGAGGAGAATGCCGTGGACCCCGGCGTCCCGGTTCAAGGCGGCTATCTTCCCCAGCAGGTCTGCCTGGGATACGCTCTCCGGCAGCCTGGCGGTATCCGTCAGTACACCGACCTCCTCGCCGGCCCGGCCGATGCCGCGCAGGTAAGAGAGGGAGGCCGGGTCCTCGCCTACCAGGATGGTAACCAGCTTCGGCGTTACCCCCTTCTCCTTCAGGCGGGTAATCCTAGCTTTGAGCTCCTCCCGGATTTCGGCAGCGATTTGCTTCCCGTCGATTATTTCCGCCGTCATGCCGACCTCCTTTTGATTAGTTTATCCGCCGGCCAGTCTCGCCGGCTCCCCGCTCATCAGCTGCGCCATGAGACTGTCCACGGCCACCACGGCCGGGGAGGTATCGGGCAGGTCAAGCAGCGATTTCTGCCTCAGGTCATACTCCCGTACCGCCTCGTCCAGGGGCACGGTGGCGGCAAGCTCGATGCCCAGCCGGGCCAGCTCGGCGCTCACCGCCGGCTCCAGCCCGTCGGGGACATAATTGATGACGAAGGAAAGCCGCTTCACCGCCAGCTTGAGCTCGGCCACC
>JAZDIY010000076.1:0-5508 GCA_043804445.1 Chloroflexota bacterium
CCACTAGACGATTCCCCAGCACCAGCGTCATTATAGCATGCGGCTATACTGGCGGCAACGCTGCCCCCCCCTCAAAGCCAGCCTTGCCAGTAGCCGCTGCCCCATGCTAGAATAGCGCTTTAGTGGTGCCGTCAGCGGGCAAAATGACGGCCACTCAAGGAGGCTTGAAAAATGACACCCACCGCCAAAAAGACCTTAGCCCCGGGAGACATCGGCCGGTTCCTGGCTTTCACTTCGGTAGCTATCTGCTTCAAAGCCGACATGGCCAAGACGCCGGTTAAAGAGATGACATCACAGGTAGAGGCCGCTATCGCCCTGGGTTTCCTGCTGGCCAAGAGACAGCCGGAGCTGGTAGATGCCTGCCTGGAGTACTGGAACCAGACCCGGCAGACCGATGCCGACAAGTACGTGGACTCCATGCTGCACCTGTACCAGGAGCTGCAGGCCGCCGAACAGGAGGCGCCCGAGAAAGAGAAGGGCAAGAAAGGTAAGGCCAGCGCCCCCAGGGCCCGTAAACCCAAGGAAAAGTAAGCCCTTAAAGCCAGCCCCGGCCGGTAGCCTAAAGAAGGCACGGGCTTGACAGCCCGGCCGGCTAAATGGGACAATTCAATACGCTGACCAAGCCACCTGCCGCCACCAGCGAAAGGAGGCCCAAATGTATCGTCACATCATGGTTCCCGTCGATGGTTCCAAGCTGGCGGAATGCGTGCTGCCCCACGTAGCCGCCATCGCCCAGGGCTGCCAGATAACCAGGGTTACCTTTGTCCGGGTGGTCAAACCCTTTCACCTCTATCAGGGTGATGAGTACAGTATCATCCCCGAGGAGCGAGAGCGTCTGGAAGAGGCCGGCCGAAAGGTGGCCCGGGAATACCTGGTCAAGCTCACCAAACCGCTCCACTACGGCGCCTCCGAAATAGGCTACGAGGTGCTCTACGGCAAGGAGAGTGACCAGCTCACCGAGTTCGCCGATAAAAACGGGGTAGACCTGATTGTTATCTCCACCCACGGGCGCTCCGGTATCAGCCAGTGGATATGGGGCAGCGTCACCGACCGGGTGCTCCGTTCCTCCTGTGTGCCGGTGCTGATGGTGCGAGCCCCCGGCTGTGTCCCCGGGGTGAAATAGCCGGTGCCCCGCTATCCCCAGCGGCTTGACAAGGTGGACCATTAGTGCTAACATTTCCCTCAATACCTAGATAGTCTATGCTCCAGGATGGTATCCGTAGCTTCAAACCATCAGAGGACCGATGACCACCGGGCCAGAGAGCGAATACTACCAGCTAGAGGTCGGCCATGAGTTCCCTCCGGCCAGTTACCGGATGGCGGCCACCATGGTCTCGGCCTACCGGCGGGCCGTCGGGGAAGACAGCCAGCTATACCGGGAGACCACCCTGGTACCACCCACGGCGGTGGCGGCCTATGCCATGACCGCCCTCTCCAAAAGCATCTCGGTACCCCCGGGAACGATACACGTCAGCCAGGAGCTGGAGTTCCAGCAAGCGGTCAGCGTGGGGGACACCATTACCTGCCGGGCCAAAGTGGGCCGCAAGCTGAACCGCGGCGGGCTGAACCTGATGACGGTTGAGCTCAGCGTGACCAACCAGGACCAGCAAGCGGTGATGGCGGGCAAGACCAGCTTCGTGCTGCCGGCAGATGCGGGGGGCCACTGACCATAATGGGAAGGCAACCGGTATTCTCGCTGGCGGAGCTGTCCCAGGGAATGAGCCTCCCTGAGATGAAAAAGGACATCCTCCAGGAGAACATCAATCTCTATGCCAAGGCCAGCCAGGACTTCAACCCCATCCACATTGACGAGGCCTTCGCCAGAAAGACGCCCCTGGGCGGCACCATCGCCCACGGCATGCTGCTGCTGGCCTACCCCTCCCAGATGATGACGGCGGCCTTCGGGCGGGCCTGGCTGGAGGGGGGCACCTTGAGCGTCCGGTTCAAGGGGGCCGCCCGTCCGGGCGATACCATCACGGTAAGCGGTAACATCGCCGGCATCGCCCGGGATGGTGAGCAGGCCACGGTCAGCTGTACCGTGCTCTGCCGGAACCAGCAGGGCGAGCCGGTAGTGACCGGAGAGACCAGCCTGAGGTTAAAGGAAAAATGAGAATCGCCGTTGACGCCATGGGTGGTGATTACGCCCCCGCCGAGATTGTCAAAGGGGCCGTTAGCGGTGCCCGGGAGCACGTTGTCGGCATCATCCTGGTGGGGCCGGAGGACCGGATTAAGGCGGAACTGGCCCGGTGCGACACCACCGGTGTTGATGTCCAGGTGGTCCATACCGACGAGTACCTGGTGGAGGGCGAGCACCCGGCCTATGCCCTGCGCCAGAAGCGCCGGGCCTCGATTGCCGTGGCCACCAAGCTGGTCAGGGACGGCCAGGCCCAGGCCGTGCTGGGGGCCGGCCCCACCGGCGGGGTGGTGGCCAGCGCCCTCCAGATTCTGGGCACCGTCGAGGGGTTCTCCCGCCCCGCCGTGGGCGGTCCCTTCCTGGGCTTTGCCCCCGATACCCTACTCTTTGACCTGGGGGGCAACGTGGACTGCCGCCCGGACCAGCTCCTCGACTTCGCCATCGTGGGCACGGTATACGCCCGCAAGATGCGCGGCATCGCCAACCCCACCGTCGCCCTGCTCAGCAACGGGGCCGAGGAAGGCAAGGGCAACGAGCAGGTGAAAGCGAGCTATCCCCTCTTTAAGAAGTGCGGCCTCAACTTCATCGGCAACGTGGAAGGCTACGATATCCCCTACGGCAAGGCCAACGTCATCATCTGTGACGGCTTCGTGGGCAACATCATGATAAAGTTCTGCGAGGCCATGGGCCGGACCACGGCCCGGTGGTTGGAGGACTGGCTCAAGGACAAGCTCCCCGAAAGCGAGCTAAAGGATATGACCGACCAGCTCATCCTGGCCACCAATATCGCCGACGCCATGGGCGGCGGGCCTCTCCTGGCGGTAAACGGCATCGCCTGCGTCTCCCACGGCCGCAGCCGGGCGGTAGAGATTGCCCGGGCCATCGGTCAGGCCAAGATGGCCGTGGCAAAGGACCTGGTGGGGGCCCTGAAAACCGAACTGGCCGCCGCCCGGAGCAAACTGAATATGCCCGAGCCCATGAAATAGGGCACGGTATCATCATCTGAAGGAGTTTAGATAATGTCGGTCGAAGAAACGGTACGCAAGATTGTCACCCGGGTGGTCCGCAAGCCGGACTCCAACTTCACCCCGACCACCACCTTCAAGGACATGGAAGCGGACTCGCTGGACATCGTGCAGATACTGGTCGCCCTGGAAGACGAGTTTGATATCGAGATTCAGGACGAAGAGCTGAAGGCAGTGGCCAACATGGGGGACTTTGTCAAATACATCGAGAGCAAGATAGCCGCCAAGGGATAGGACTCAAGACCACCATCATGGACAGCTCGCTCAAAGGTAAAATCGCCCTGGTGACGGGGGGCTCGCGGGGTATCGGCCGGGCCATCACCCTGAAGCTGGTCTCGCGCGGGGCCGATGTCATCATCAACTACTTCCGCCGGCGGGAGACCGCCGAAGAGACCGCCCGGGAAGCCAGCCGGCTGGGGGTCAGCACCCACCTCATCAAGGCCAACGTGGGCGACCCGGAGAAGATTGACAGCATGTTCGACGAGATAACCGGGAAGTTCGGGCGGCTGGACATCCTGGTCAGCAACGCCGCCTCCGGGGTAGCCCGCTCCGCCATGGAGCTGGACGCCCGGGGCTGGGACTGGACCATGGACATCAACGCCCGCGCCTTCCTGCTCTGCGCCCAGCGGGCCGCCCCGCTGATGAAGCCCGGCGGCAAGATGGTGAGCATCTCCAGCCTGGGCTCCCGGCTGGCCTGGCCCATCTACACGGCGGTGGGGGTATCCAAGGCCGCCCTGGAGTGCCTCACCCGCTACCTGGCCATCGAGCTGGCCCCCAAGGGCATCGCCGTCAACGGCATCGCCGCCGCCGCCGTGCCCACCGAGGCCCTCAAGCACTACGCCCCGGAGGAGATGAAATCCATGTGGCAGCAGACGCCCGCCGGCCGCATGCTGGAGCCGGAGGACGTGGCCAACGTGGTCGCCTTTCTCTGCAGCCACGAGTCAGAAATGATAAGGGGGCAGATTATCATCATTGACGGCGGCATGACCATCACCACCATGAGCACCACCCCGGATGACCAGGGAGGCCAGCATGGCGCAACCTAGAATCGTTATCACCGGGCTGGGGGCCATCACCCCGCTGGGTCTGACCGTAGAGGCCTTCTGGGAGGGGCTCACCAGCGGGCGCTCCGGCATCGGCCCCATCACCCTGTTTGATGCCAGCGCCTTTCCCGCCAAGGTGGCCGCCGAGGTCAAAGACTTTGACCCCGCCGACTACATGCCCCTCAAGCGGGCCGACCGCACCGGCCGGTGCAGCCAGTTCGCCATCGCCGCCGCTAACATGGCCGTGGCCGATGCCAAACTGGACATGGCCCGGGAAGATGCCGACAGGGTGGGGGTGGTACTGGCCACCAGCGGCATGATGACCATGCTGGCCGAATACGGGGAGACCCTGCGCCGGCGGGGCCCGATGCGTATCGACCCCCTGATTATGAGCAAGGTCGCCCCCAGCATGGTCCCCGCCCAGGTCGGCCTGGAGCTGGGGGCCCGGGGCCCCAACACCAGCCTCAACAGCGCCTGTGCCAGCGGCAGCGATGCCCTGGGCACCGCCCTGAACTACATCCGTCTGGGCCACGCCGAGGTGATGATATGCGGCGGGGCCGAGACCCAGGTAACCCCCATGGGTATCGCCATCACCGGCATCGTGGGGGCCCTCTCCGGCGAGACCGACCCGCAGAAAGCCAGCCGCCCCTTCGACCTGGACCGTAACGGCTTCGTTTTCGGCGAGGGGGCCGGCATCCTGGTGCTGGAGAGCTATGAGCACGCCCGGCAGCGCGGCGCCCCCATCCTGGCCGAGCTGGCCGGGGCCGGCTGGTCCTTCGACGCCTACAGCCTGACCGCCCCCGACGCCAAACAGCAGGCGGTGGCCATGAAACAGGCCCTGCATGATGCCGGTGTTTCACCGGAAGAGGTAGACTACGTCAACGCCCACGGCACCGGCACCAAGCTCAACGACGCCGCCGAGACCAGGGCCATCAAGATAGTGCTCGGTGACCGGGCCTACCGGGTACCGATAAGCTCCAACAAGTCGATGATCGGGCACCTGGCCTGCGCCGCCGGGGCGGTGGAAGCCGTGGCTGCGGTGCTGACCATCCGCCACGGCATCATCCCCCCCACCATCAACTACCGGACCCCCGACCCCGAATGTGACCTGGACTACGTGCCCAATACCGCCCGCCGGCAGGCGGTGAAGGTCTGCCTCTCCAACTCCTTCGGTATGGGTGGACAGAACTGCAGCATCATCATCAGGGGGGCGTAAAGGGAGCCGCATGGCCGCTAAAGAGCTGGAGGGCAAGGTCGCCCTGGTCACCGGGGCCTCGCGGGGCCTGGGCCGGGCCATCGCCATCAG
>JAZDIY010000077.1:0-10123 GCA_043804445.1 Chloroflexota bacterium
CCTGATGGAGACGCGCGGGTCGCTGGTGCTCTTCGTCCTGTCCGCCGTGGTCAACCCCTTCTTCTACCCCACCGCCCTGGCCGCCGGGGCCTGCCGCTTCGGCATCCGGAAATACTTTATCATCTGCTGGATAGGCAAGACCATCAAAGCCACCACGGTAGCCACGGCCGGCTACTGGGGGCTGGGCAGCCTGCTCAAGGTACTGGGCCTGCCGCTGTAGCCCGGCCTACTTCTCGGTGATGGTTATCCTGATTATCTTAACGCCGGTAAACTGTGGGTTCTGCGAGGGGTCCCGGGGGGTCAGGGCCTTCAGCACGTCCATACCCCCGGTGAGCTGGCCGAAGACGGTGTGCTTGCCGTCCAGGCCCGGCTGGGGGGCGTAGGTAATAAAGAACTGGCTGCCGTTGGTATCCGGGCCGGCATTGGCCATGGACAGGGTGCCCGTCAGGTGCTGGTGCTGGGTGAACTCGTCCTTAAAGGTGTAGCCGGGGCTGCCCCGCCCGGTGCCGGTGGGGTCTCCCCCCTGGGCCATGAAGCCGGGTATCACCCGGTGGAAGGTAGAGCCATCGTAGTAGCCGTCGCGGGCCAGGAAGACAAAGTTGTTCACTGTCACCGGCACGTCCTTGGCAAACAACTCCAGCACCAGGTTCCCCTTCTCCGTCTCCATGGTGGCAGTGTACTGCTTGCCGGTGTCAATGGTCATCGGGGGCGGTGCCGAATAAGTCTTGGGCCTGGGGGCAGGGGCGGGTGCCGGGGACGGGCCACTGCAGGACACCGAGAACAGCGTCCCCATGACGAAGATGATGCCAGCCATACGTAACAGATCGGGTTTCATCATTATCTCTCCAGCCGCTTTTGTTTAGTATTGTAACCCATCCCCGCCCCGGCGGCAATCACCCGGGGCGGCACCAACTTGCACCGCCCGCCGTTTTCTGCTAAATTTTAATGGTACTATCCACACGCTTCACGGGGCCGTAGTTCAGTTGGGAGAACGTTTGACTGGCAGTCAAAAGGTAGGGGGTTCGAATCCCCCCGGCTCCACCAGACCCAGACCAGCCCACCACCATACCCTTGCTTTGCCAGACCAAGACGGGCCGGCGGGTGGGGGGCAGCCCAGCGACCGGGGTAAGCCCGGGACGAGCCGCGGACAGAGGTCAACGAGCTTGCTGAGAGCAGTGATTCTGGTGGGCGGGGAGGGGACACGGCTGCGGCCGCTGACCCACTACCTGCCCAAGCCGATGGTGCCGGTGCTCAACCGGCCCTTTCTGGAGCACATCATCGCCCACCTCAAAACCGGCGGGGTGGAGCACATCACCCTGGCCATGGGCTATCTCCCCGAGGCCATCCGGACCTACCTGGGGAAAGACACCAGGCTGGGGGTACCGCTGAGCTACACCGTGGAAGAGAGCCCGCTGGGCACCGCCGGGGCGGTCAAGAACGCCGAACCGCACCTGGACGATACCTTCATTGTCCTCAACGGGGACATCTTTACCGACCTGAATCTGTCTGACATGCTGGCCTACCACCGCCGCCAGGGGGCCCGGGCTACCATCGCCCTGACCCGGGTGGATGACCCCACCCCGTTCGGGGTGGTGGAGACCGGGGATGACGGCCGGGTACGGCGCTTCATCGAAAAGCCACCCGCCGACCAGGTCACCAGCCACTGGATAAACGCCGGTATCTACGTTCTGGAGCCCGAGGTGCTGCAGCCGGTACCCGCCGGCCGCCACTACATGTTCGAGCGGGGGCTGTTCCCCCTCCTGCTGGAGCAGGGGACCCCCATCTACGGTTACCCCCACCGGGGCTACTGGCTGGACATGGGCACCCCGGAGAAGTACCTCCGCCTCAACCGCGACCTGCTGCTGGGCCGGGCCACCAGCCCCCTGCTGGGCTGGCTCAAGGGGAACGAGGTGTCCTGCGGTGAGGCCACCACCATCCCTGCCTCCGCCCGGGTCACCGGGCCGGTGCTCATCGGCCCGCGGTGCCGGATAGGCGAGAGGGTACGCCTCAAGGGGCCGGTGGTGATCGGCGCGGACTGCCGGGTGGATGAGGCGGCCAGTATCGAGGCAGCGGTACTCTGGGACGAGGTCAGCATCGGTGCCGGCGCCAGGCTGAAACAGGGCGTGGTGAGCCGCGGCACCGTGATTGGTGAAAATGACCGGGTAAGCAACCGGGTGGTTACCCCGGAACACAGCATCAGCTGGTAAGGGAGAGGTACCGATGACAACGGAAGAGACCAACCAGAAAAAAGCCGCCGTCAAAAAGGCCAAGGAGAGCCGCTTCACCTGCCGGTTCTGCGGGAAGAGCAAGCCCATCAGCGAGCTGCGGGTCATCAACCGCTTCTCCCCGCCGCTGGTAGCCTGCCGGGACTGTGAAAAGAAGAACCACTGAAGGGAAGGGGTAAAACCTGCCCCGATATTTATTTAGGGAGAGACCAGCATGGCTGAGGAACTGGGTAAAATCGAGAAGCCGCTGGCGGCGGACTTCAAGACGGGGAGAAAGCTGTATTTCGTCCCCCTGGTCTACCGCGGCCAGGAATCCCCCCCGGAGTACCTGGAAAGGTACCAGCGGTACTGGCAGCAGGTAGCCGGCCAGCTGGATGACCTGGAGGCCAAGCTGGGCCGGATAAGCAAGCTCTACCACGAACTGATTACCGATGGCGGCGAAGAGGGCCTCAAAGTCCTCAAGGAACTGAACGAGCCGGGCCACCGGATTACCCAGGCCCGGCGGGAAAAGGGGACCGAGCTGGAGGCCACCGAGGCCCTGGAGACACTGACCGAGTTCATGGACTGGAGCCGCTGCCTGATGGTGGGCCTGCAGAACCAGGCCGTCTTCAACCAGGTCTACCGGTCTTACACCGAAGCCGGCAAAAAGCGGAACGAACACATCAGCCGTCACCTGGACGAGACGCTGGGGGAAAACGAAACGGCGGTGCTCTTCATGGCGGAGAACCACCAGGTAGCCTTCCCCCCGGACATCCAGGTGTTCTACGTGGCGCCCCCCGCCCTGGACGAAATCAAGCGCTGGCTGAGGGACCGCGAGGCCAAACCCACCGGGGATAACCCACCACCCCCGCCAGATTAGCCGGAAGAGAACTTTTGACAAGACAAAATGGGGTATGCTAACCTAGAATCAGGTAGTAATTATCGCAGCCGAAGCCCTCTCTTTTCCCCACTATTTTTCATTAAGGAGAAACAAGCACGGTGCTCGTGTTATCACCGATACACAGCGAGAAGTGCTGGCCCCTGACGGACAGGATAAGGAGGCTAGTTTATGTGCTGGGCTTGTGACCTTTACGGCAATGGTCAACTCTGGTACCTGAACCCGGAGAACTATTCCGCCACCCTGTATAAGCGAAAGGTAGGGACCAAGGCCATCGCCTTCGGCAAGGACCCGGAACATATGCAGTGGGACGCCCTCCGGGAAATCGCCATTGCCAAGCGGGAGGACCCGGATAAGTTCGCCGCCCTGGTCAAGGACGCCAACGAGAACCCGGTGGGGCACGTGGTCGGCTTCGGGCAGGTGCTCCCCCTAAAAGACTGCTACAAGGTAATGGAGCTGTCTTACCCCATGGCCACCATGTCCTGCATCTGCCGCCGGGCCACCCGGGCCACCGAGGAGACCTGCCCCGACGAGTACTCCTGCATGGGCACCGGCGTGGGCTGCTTCAAGTGGGAGCGCTGGCCGGAGCGTTACAAGGGCGGGGTGCACTTCCCCTCCATGGACGAGGCCAGGGCCTGGATTGAGAAATGGGACAAGGCGGGCATGGTCCACATGGTGATGACCTTCGGCGGCCATTTCATCGGGGGTTTATGCAACTGTGACTACCCGGACTGCATCCTCATCCGGCACCGCCTGGACTACGGCGTGCAGCCCATCTGCCTCAAGGGGCACTACGTGGCCAAGGTCAACTACGACGCCTGCAACGGCTGCCGGATATGCGTCTCGCGCTGCCAGTTCGGGGCCATCAAGTTCGAGGTAACCCAGCACAAGCCGCTTATCGACGCCTTCCGCTGCTACGGCTGCGGGCTGTGCGAGACGGCCTGCCCCCGCAAGGCCATCAGCCTGATTGACCGGATGAGCATACCCAGCCTGAGGGAGGTGTGGTAGCGTGGCTGCTTTCCCCATTATTGAAATCGACGCCACCAGGTGCCAGACCCCCTTCCACTGCAAGAAATGCCTGCGAATCTGCCCGCAGGCGGTCTTCCGGGTAAGCGAGAACAAGATTGAGAAGGGCCGGGAGACCGACCCCCAGGAGCCCGGCGCCTACCACCTGGAGGCCCTTTTCCTGGACAAGTGCTCCGGGTGCGGTGACTGCGTGGCTATCTGCCCGTTGGGGGCCCTGAAAATCAGGGTACCAGAGGTAAACCGATGAGCAAGGCCAGGATATACTCGTACGAACTGGAAGACCGGATACTGCAGACCCTGGCCGAGGAGTTCGGGGCAGCCAAGATTGCCGACAAGTTCTACCGGGCCATCGCCGGCAAGGGCCCGGCGGAGATTGAGAAAATCGGCCAGGAAATCTTCACCAGTTACGGCCGGGACTGGATGAAGCGGACCATGGCTCTGGCCCGGGCCCACCCGGACCGCACCTGGGAGGTGCTCCAGGCCGCCGCTGAGCACGCCGGGCGCTACCGCTTCGGCATCTTCCCGCAGCACTTCCTGGAAATCGCCTACCTGTCCATCCAGGACTTCTCCAGCCTGCCCGTAAAAGAGTGCAACGCCCGGCGCCTGCGCTACCAGCTCAATGACTGCACCATTTTCAAGCAACTGCAGGCCAGGGGCGGCGACCAGCTCACCCGTCTGATGCCCTGCCGCCACGCCTGCCTGACCGCCCTGCAGACCGTCCACGACGAGCTGGGGCTGGACGCCACCGTCAGTATGCCCCACGCCATGGTCCCCGACGGCTACTGCGAGTTCGTGGCCAGCCGGGCGGAAACGGGTTGACCCCCGGAACACCTTTGAGAGAGGTGCGGCCCGAAGCCCGTGCCGGTGTTTTTATTTGGCGGGGTGAGGGGTGAGCCGCTGCTGGCTCACCAGGTCCACAATCTGGTAGCGGCTCCGCACCTGGAGCTTTTCCATGATGTTGCGCAGGTGCACCTTGACCGTGTTCTCGGCGATAAACAGCCGGGCGGAAATCTCCTTGTTGGTAAAACCCTGGGCCACCAGGTCCAGCACCTCCCACTCCCGCTTGCTCAGGTCAAAGTCCGGCTTCCCCGCCACCGTCGTCCCCCCATCATCCATGGAGCTGAACTCCTCCAGCATACGGGCCGCCATGGGGGAGGAGACGATGACCTCGCCTCGGTAGACCAGCCGGACACTCTTAATCAGGCACTCGGCGGTGGCGTGCTTGGAGATGTAACCCTTGGCCCCCGCCTTCAAAGCGTGGAAGAGGTCACGGTTGCCCACCCGGCTCAGCATGATAACCTTGGTGGCCGGGCGGCTCTCGCAGATACGCTTGATGGAGGCCACCCACTCCACCTGGGGCAGCTCGGCATCGATGAGCACCACGTCGGGCTGCAGCCGGTCGGCCATCTCCACCGCCTGGAGGGCACTTGAACCCATGCCCACCACCTCGATGTTGGGCTCGCTGTCCAGCAGCTTCTCCAGCCCGGCGCGGAAAATCTCCTCGCCGTCCACGATAAGCAGCCTGATGCTCTCCATACCCCTTCTCTCCGGCCCGCCCGGGGCCCAGCTCCCCACTAACACTCAGTTTAGTAACCCAGTCCGCCCTTTGTCAAACGCCAGCCTGCCGCTGCCGCCAGACCACCCCATTTTCTGGCAGATAATAACCCTAAGGATTACCGCCCCAAACCGCTACGCACCAGCCGGCTACTCATAATAATTAGCTGGGCCACCGGCCGATTACTGCCAAACAACTACGCGGAGGTATTTACATCGGGAAGGCGGTTAAACTATAATGGACAGTGCGTGTCAGTCGGCAAGTCCCGGGGTAATCCCGTAGAAAGGGCTGGTACGTACTGGCAAAGAAAGGAGGAGAGTCTGCAGTGGTCATTATTGATGAAGCGAAGTGCGTCGGTTGTTCCTGGTGCATGCTGCTCTGCCCGGAGAAAGCCTTCAAGGTCTGGGATCACTCGGAGTGGATTGAGGAGAAGTGTACCGACTGCGGCGACTGCGTCTACTTCTGCCACAACGAATGCATCACGTTAAAGTAGAAAAGACGATAAGGAGCGAACTATGACAGGCATGAAATACGATGTGGTGGTCGTCGGCTCCGGCATCGGGGGGATGGTCGCCTCCAGCCTGCTGGCCCACTCCGGCTACAAGACCGCCCTGCTGGAGAAGCTGGAAATCTTCGGCGGCCGGTACACCACCATCGACTACAAAGGCTATCTTATCACCTCGGCGGCGGTCTACCTGGACAACCCCAACGGCCCCACCGTGCAGACCCTGCGGGACATCGGGGCGGAGAACGAGGTACAGCTGATTAAGCCGACCCCCTACCTGAAGTACCGCTTCAACGGCAAGGACTACGAGATTCCGGAGAAGGGCGGGGCCGCGGCCATTATCGAGATGGTCGCCCGCGACAAATGGGAGAAAGACCGCGTCCTGAACGCCCTGTACAAGGCCCTCAGAGAGGAAAAGGAGACCCCCTCCGACGAGATCTCCTTCGCCCAGTGGCTGGAGCAGTACACCGATAACATCAGCATCCACAAGGCCTGGGACACCTACGCCCAGACCATCCTGGGGATGTGGATCCGGGAGATTCCCGCCGGGGCCTTTATCCGCTCGGTGCGGGCCTTCCGCAAGTACGGCAGCTACTACATGTGGCCCAAGGGCCACCTGCGCACCATCATCACCGCCATGAAGAAGCGGGTAGACAAGAACGGCGTCTCCATGAACCGCTGCAAGGTCAAGCAGATCAAGGTCAACAACGGCAAGGTGGAAGGGGTGCTGGCCGAGCGGGAGGGCCGGGAGATTGACATTGATGCCAAGATTGTCATCTGCAACGCCGGCCCCAAGCACACCGTGGAGATGGCCGGGGCGAAGAACTTCACCGCCGAGTACATGAGGGACCTGCGCCGCAGCGACCATCCCACCAACGGGGCCAACATCTTCTTCGAGTGCGACGAGCCCATCATGGACTTCCCCGGCGTGCTCAACGTGATGGACACCGACCGCCCCTGCAGCATCTACACCCCCTCCATGACCTGGCCGGACTACGCCCCGGAAGGCAAGCACTGCCTGTGGCTGTGGCAGCCCTTCCCCATGCTCTTCAAGGACGTGGAGTCCGAGATTGAGAAAGGCATCAACAACTGCCGCATGTGCTTCCCCAACTTCGACAAGCGGGCCAAGGTCCTGCTCACCTCCTGGTTCTTCGGCGACTGGCCGCTGAACCGCTCCGCCTGCGGCTACCACCTCTACCAGACCACCCCCATCGAGAACCTCTACAACGTGGGCGACGGCTGCAGCGCCAACGACGTCATACTGGGTGAGGGCTCCTCGGAGAGCGCCCGGGTGGTGGTGGACATGGTCAAGAAGAAGGGAAAGCCGGCCTAGCCGACCCTTTAGACGGGCTTTTAACGCAACGGTAAGCGTGCCCCCGATGGTCAGGGCCACCGGGGGCACGCCCTTACATCGTGCCGACACCGACCCCGATAAAAATGAGGAGGAACCAGCCATGGCCTACCGCACCATCCTGGTGGAGAAAAAGGACCGGGTGGCCCGGGTCACCCTCAACCGCCCCGACGACCTGAACGCCCTCAGCCCGCAGATGATAGCCGAAATCATCGCCGCCTGCGATGAAATCAGCCAGGACCAGAGCGTTGACGTGGTGGTGCTGCGGGGGGCCGGGCGCTGCTTCTGCGCCGGGCTGGACCTGAAGACCGCCGGCAGCTGGCTGGAGAACGGGGACGAGGCGGCGGTGCGGGCGCAGATTGCCGAGGCCGGTTTCAACATGGGCGAGGCCATTGACCGCATGCGGCAGCCGGCCA
The DNA here is from genome assembly GCA_043804445.1 of Chloroflexota bacterium. Classification (GTDB taxonomy): domain Bacteria; phylum Chloroflexota; class Dehalococcoidia; order Dehalococcoidales; family JAZDIY01; genus JAZDIY01. The sequence continues at coordinate 7,956 of JAZDIY010000077.1, forward strand.
TCGCCGCGGTACACGGCTACGCCATCACCGGCGGCTTCTTCCTGGCCTACTGCTGCGATATCATCATCGCCTCGGAGGACGCCACCTTCCAGGACACCCACCTCCGGTGGGGGCTGGTCCCGGCCTGGCAGGAATCACAGCGCCTGCTCAAGCTGGTGGGGGCCCCCAAGGCCAAGTACCTCTTCTACACCAGCCAGCGGGCCACCGCCCGGGAGATGGAGGCCGCCGGCCTGGTGAGCCTGGTGGCCCCGGAGGGCAAGCTGGACGAGGCCGTGGATGAGGTGGTGGCCAAAGTGCTCCGGCAGAGCCCGGTGGCCCTCAGCATGATCAAGGCCCAGCTCACCCGGGGGATGAAGACCGACTGGCTCACCGCGGTCAAGGTGGACGAGTGGACCCGGCAGGGGCTCTTCGCCGGGTTCATGACCAAGGATGCCGAGGCCCGCATCAGGGCCTTCCGGGAGAAACGGGCCAAAGCCAGCTAGGTCGGCCCCTCCCGACCATTGGCCACCGACAGGGGTAAGGTTGCCCTAAAATCTTACCCTCCGCGGGCATTGACCAAACCGGATTATTAAGTTATAATTAAGCAACCTGGTGCCTACAGGAGGCACCCATGCTGATGGGAGAACTCATCTCTGGCCGGTACACCTCAGCCAGCTGGCGTCCAGCCACCCGCGGGGCGGCTCTCCCTTCCCGGCGCCAGTATGGCATCGCGCTGGGCTAGTCCCCTCCTTGATTTTTTATTTTCTCTGGCTTATGATAGTCCCTTAACCCGTTACCCTTACCCTGAAACCAGGGGCCTTAAGCACAGCCTGCGGTAAGGTAAAATGAGGCCGCCTGTCTTGAGCCAGGCAGGTAGGCGGAGGGCAAAAAGTGGTTAATAATAATTTCAGCATACAGCGTTCCCATCTGGAGGGCGAGAAGAAACGCCTGGCCGATGAGCTGGCGCAGCTGACCAGCAGCGGGCAACCCGCCGACGAGAGACGGGAGGGGAGCCCCTTCGGCAAGCGGGAAGAGGAGGCCACCGAAGCCCTCGAGCTGGAAAAAAGGCTGACCCTGGAGAAGCGCAACCGGGAACAGCTGGCAGAGATAGAGCGGGCCCTGCGGAAATTCGACGAGGGGACCTACGGCCGCTGTGACACCTGCGGCCAGCCCATCGACCCCGCCCGCCTGGAAGCGCTGCCCCAAGCCAGCCAGTGCCTGGATTGCAAGAGTAAGAATGTCGCCAAAGCCAAACCGACCGGCTAGCGGGGGGTGGTGGCACCTGGCTTTCACCCTGACCACCCTCCTGGTGGTAACCGCCGACCAGCTCAGCAAGTGGTGGATCAGGGCCCACCTGGCCGACGGCCAGTCGCTCTTCCAGTTCGGCTTCTTCAGCTTCACCCGTGTCCACAACACCGGGGCCGCCTTCGGGCTGTTCCGCGGTTACACCTCCCTGCTGGCCGTGGTCGCCCTCATCGGGGCGGCCCTGCTCATCGTCTACGCCTACCTGTCCCACCACCGCTTCCCCCGGCTGGACAACAGCCTGAGCCGTTTCGCCCTCGGCCTGGTGCTGGGGGGCACCGTGGGCAACCTGCTTGACCGGCTCCGCCTGGGCAGCGTCACCGACTTTATTAACATCGGTATCTGGCCCGCCTTCAACCTGGCCGATTCGGCCATAGTGGTGGGCGTGATGATACTGGCTTACGCTCTGCTGCGGATGACCCACGCCGAGAATAGCCCACCGAAGCGAGGGGGTGAGGCTAAATGGACGACCCCGGAACATTAAGCCTGGTAGCCGATAGTAACGGCCTCCGCCTGGACCGGTATCTCCACGACCGGTGCCCCCAGCTGTCCCGCACCCGCCTCCAGAAGCTCATCGCCGAAGGCCAGGTCACCGTCAACGGCCAGGCCGCCCGGGCCAGCCTGAAGCTGGAGGCCGGGAACCGGGTGGCGGTCAAGCTGCCCCCCGCCACCAGCGACCAGCCGCAGCCCGAGGTGATACCCATCAAGGTCCTCTACCAGGATGACGACGTGCTGGTAGTGGACAAACCGGCGGGCTTGAGTGTGCACCCGGCCCCCGGCCACCCCGACCATACCCTGGTGAACGCCCTGCTGGCCCGCTTCCCCCACCTGCCCCCGGCCACCGACGCCCTGCGGCCGGGGATAGTGCACCGGCTGGACAAGGACAC
>JAZDIY010000078.1:0-2008 GCA_043804445.1 Chloroflexota bacterium
CCGGCCGGAGCCGGGGTGGCCGCCACCCAACTGGTGAGCGTCTCCAGCACCTCTTTATCCGCCTGCCGGCCGTGGATGATGACCGGCCGCCCCAGCTCAGCGGCCAGGTCAAGCTGCCGCCGGAAGGCAGCCATCTGCTGCTCCGGGGAGGCCCCCCGGCGGTAGAAGTCCAGCCCCGTCTCCCCGATGGCCACCACCCTGGCCCCCGCCGCCATCTCCGCCAGCCCGCCCCAATCATCGTCAGGCATCCTACCCGCCTCGTTGGGGTGAACCCCCACCGCCGCATAGACCCCGGCATGGGCCCCGGCCAGCGCCAGCGACAGCCGGTTGGCGGCCATGTTGATACCGACGTTGATGATGGCGGCTACCCCCTGCTGGCGGGCCCGGGCCAGCACCATCTCCCGGTCCGGGACAAAGGCCGGAAAATCAAGATGGGCGTGAGAGTCGATGATCAAGTCTGCCCCAAGCGGCCGCTTTCCTCTTCGGCTACTTTTTCATCCAGCTTGACGAAGAGCGGCTCCGGCGGCTCAAGCCGCTGCCCCGGCTCGGGGCGGTGCAGCTGCCAGCCGTCATTCTCCACGCTGCCCGGGAAACCGAGGAACCGGTGCACCCGCTGAGAGCTGAAGGGCAGGAAGGGGTACAGCACCGTCTTCAGACAGGAAATCAGCGTTATCGCCACGTAGAGGGCGGTGGCGGCCTCCAAACGGTCCTGCTTGATGGTCTTCCAGGGGGACTTTTCGTCCAGGTAGCGGTTGGCCTCCTGGGCCAGCGCCATGGCGGCGCGGATTGCCTCCCGGAAATGACAGCGGTAGAGCTGCCCGTCCATGGCCTTCAGGGTAGCCTCGGCCAGGGCCAGCACCGCCCGCCCGCGCTCATCAATCTCCCCCGGGGCCGGTACGGCCCCCTCAAAATGGCGGTAGGTAAAGGTCAGCACCCGGTGCACCAGGTTACCGTAGGTGGCCACCAGCTCGTCGTTGTTGCGGCGGACGAACTCCCGCCAGGAGAAGTCGGTATCGCTGGTCTCCGGCATGTTTATCGACAGCAGGTAGCGCAGCGGGTCCGGGGCATAGCGGGAGAGGTAATCGGGGAGCCACACCGCCCAGTTGCGGCTGGTGGACAACCGCCGGCCCTCGATGGTGAGGAACTCGTTGGCCGGCACATCGTAGGGCAGGTTCAGGCCGCCGTAGCCCATCAGCATGGCCGGCCAGATGATGGTATGGAAAGGGATGTTGTCCTTGCCGATAAAATAGTAGCTCCTGGCCTCGCCCTGCCAGAAGGCGCGCCATTTATCCTCATCGCCGGTAGCTCTGGCCCACTCCCTGGTGGCCGAAAGGTAACCGATGACCGCCTCGAACCAGACGTAGAGGCGCTTACCCGGGTAGCCCTCCAGGGGCAGCGGGATGCCCCACTCAATGTCACGGGTGATGGCCCGGTCTTTAAGGCCGTCCTCCAGGTAGCGCTGGGTGAAGTTAAGCACATTAGGGCGCCAGTGGGCCTGCGTCTTCACCCAGGCCAGCAGCTCGTCGGTGAAGGCGCTCAATTTCAGAAAAAAGTGCTCCGAGTCCCGGAACTCGGGGGTGGTGCCGCAGATACGGCAGCGCGGGCTGAGCAGTTCCACCGGGCCCAGCGGCTTGCCGCAGTCGTCGCACTGGTCACCCCGGGCCGTGGCGGAGCCGCAATGGGGGCAGGTGCCCTCAACGTAACGGTCGGGCAGGAAGCGCTGGCAGTGAGGGCAGTACGGCTGCGACGTGGTCGCCTTGTAGATGTAGCCCTTGTCCAGCAGGGTGAGGAAGATGTCCTGGGCCACCGCGGCATGGTTGGCGGTATCGGTACTGGTAAACAGGTCAAAGGAGATGCCCAGCTGCTGCCACGACCTCAGGAACTCCTCATGGTAGCGGCGGGCAATCTCGGCCGGGGTTTTCCCCTCCTGCTCCGCCCGGATGGTTATCGGGGTGCGGGGCTGGTCGGTGCCCGACGCCGTCATGACGTCGGTGCGGTGGGTCCGGTG
>JAZDIY010000079.1:0-5362 GCA_043804445.1 Chloroflexota bacterium
GGGGCGATGCAAGATGGGCGCCGGGTATGTTGGGTGGGGAGGCGGCTAGCCCAGTATCCCCAGGAAGATACCGGCGGCCACCGCCGTGCCGATGACGCCGGCGATGTTGGGGCCCATGGCGTGCATCAGCAGGAAGTTAGCGGGGTTGGCCTCCTGCCCCATTTTCTGCACCACCCGGGCGGACATAGGCACCGCCGAGACACCGGCGGCACCGATGAGGGGGTTGATCTTATCCTTGCTGAACAGGTTCATCAGCTTGGCCAGGCCGATGCCGAAGGCGGTGGAGGTGGCGAAGGCGACTATCCCCAGACCGAAAACGGCCAGGCTCTCCAGCTTGAGGAAATTACCGGCGGTCATGAAGGCCCCGATGGCCAGGCCCAGCAGGACGGTGAGGATATTGATGAAGGCGTTGGCGGCGGTATCGGCCAGCCGCTCGGTCACCCCGGAGACGTGGAGCAGGTTGCCCAGCATGAACATGCCGATGAGGGGGGCTGACTTGGGCACCAGCAGGATGATGATAATGGCGGCGATGACGGGGAAAAGGATGAGCTCGGTCCGGGAGACGTCGCGGAACGAGGGCTTCATGTAGATGGCCCGCTCCTTTTTAGTGGTGAGCAGCCTCATGACCGGGGGCTGGATGATGGGCACCAGGGCCATGTAGGTGTAGGCGGCCACCGCCGTGGCCCCGATGAAGTGGGGGGCCAGTCGGTTGGTGAGGTAGATGGTGGTGGGCCCGTCCGCCCCGCCGATGATACCGATGGAGGCGGCCTCCGGCAGGCTGAAGCCCAGCAGCAGGGCGACGAAAAAGGCGAAGTAGACGCCGAACTGGGCCCCGGCCCCGAGCAGCAGCGTCTTGGGGTTGGTGATGAGGGGGCCGAAGTCGGTCATGGCCCCCAGCCCCAGAAAGATGAAGACCGGGATTATCTCCCAGGCAATCCCGTAGTGGAACACCCGGGAGAGCAGGCCGATGGGGGAGCTGCCGATGGCATACGAGTCGGTCACCTGGCCGCCGGTGACCGACTCCATCAGGCCGCCCAGGGGCAGGTTGACCAGGATAACGCTGAAGCCGATGGGCACCAGCAGCAGGGGCTCCATCTTTTTGGCGATGCCCAGGTACAGCAGGGCCCCGCCGATGATAATCATGATGGTGGGGCGCCACCAGTCCGGACCGGTAAAACCCTCGAGACCGCTCTGGAAAAAGCCTAGCATACCGGTATGCTGACCGCCCCCCTAACTCTTTTTGACCCCGGGGCCCACCGGGCCGGCAGCGAACCTGCCGATTACCAGGCTGACCAGCCGTATCACCAGGGCCAGGATGATTAAAACGGCGAAGACCAGGCCAAAACCCAGCCCGCCGACCTGTGCCGCAAAACCCCAGTCTACTGCCATTGTTTAGCCCGGTCCGCCCTTTTTAAAGAGAAAGGGCAGTGGTACTGGCTCCCGGTGCCCTGCCCTTTTTACGCTTGAGTTGGGGCTAATCGGTGGCACCCTTTAGGGTGCCTCGTCCCCCGCCAGGGCCCCTACGGCGGCGGGGTGTATCACGATTTCCTCACCCTCCAGGTCAACCACCACGGTGTCCCCTTCGTTAAACCGCCCGCGCAGGATATCTTCCGACAGCTTGTCCTCGATCAGGTTCTGGATGGTCCGGCGCAGCGGCCGGGCCCCGAAGACCTCGTCATAGCCTTTGATCCCCAGGAAGTCTTTGGCGGCGTCGGTGACCTCCAGCTTGATCTTCTTTTCCTCAAGCTGCTTGGCGACGGTGTTCAGCATCAGATCCACTATCTTGCGGATGTGCTCCTGGTTCAGGGAGTGGAAGACCACCACGGCATCGATGCGGTTGAGGAACTCGGGGCGGAAGGACTTCTTCAGCTCCGCCAGCAGCTTCTCCTTCATCTTGTCGTAGGACTCCTGCCGCGTCTTGGCCTCGTCGTGGACGGCGAAGCCGATGTTGGAACCTTTCCGGATGAGCTCGGCCCCGACGTTGGAGGTCATCACGACGATGCTGTTGCGGAAGTCCACCCGGCGGCCCTTGGCGTCGGTGAGGTGCCCGTCGTCAAATATCTGGAGCAGGATGTTGAAGACATCCGGGTGGGCCTTTTCAATCTCGTCCAGCAGGATGACGCAGTATGACTTGCGCCGCACCGCCTCGGTGAGCTGACCCCCCTCGTCGTAGCCGACGTAGCCGGGCGGTGCCCCCACCAGACGGGCGACGGTGTGCCGCTCCATGAACTCGGACATGTCCAGCCGGATGAGGGTGTCCTCGCTGCCGAACATGAACTCGGCCAGGGCCCTGACCAGCTCGGTCTTGCCCACGCCGGTGGGGCCCAGGAAGATGAAGTTGCCGATGGGGTGCCGGGGGTCTTTGAGACCGGCCCGGGCCCGCCGGACGGCCTTGGCGATGGTATCAATGGCCTCGTCCTGGCCCACGATGCGCTGGTGCAGTACCTCCTCCATCTTGAGCAGGCGGCTGGTCTCGTCGCTGGTGAGCTGCACCAGGGGGATACCCATCCACATGCTCACCACCTCGGCGATGTTCTCCGCGGTGACCACCGGTTTCTCATGCTCCTGCTCGGCCCGCCACTCCTCTTCCATCTTCTTGATTTTCTCTTCAATCTGGAGCTCGCGGTTGCGCAGCTCGGCGGCATACTCGTACTGCTGGGTGGCCAGGGCGGCTTCCTTGTCCTGGCGCACGCTGTCCTCGGCCCGCCGGGCCTCCTTCAGCGAGATGGGTATGGCGCGGGACTGTATCCGTACCCGCGATGACGCCTCGTCGATGAGGTCAATGGCCTTATCGGGCATGAAGCGGTCCGGGATATAGCGGTTGGCCAGGTTGGCGGCGGCGCTTAAGGCCTCGTCGCTGATGGTCAGCTTGTGGTGCTCCTCGTAGCGCTCCTTGATGCCGTGCAGGATTTCCAGTGTCTGGTCAACGGAAGGCTCCTCCACCAGCACGGGCTGGAAGCGGCGCTCCAGGGCCGGGTCACGCTCCACGTACTTGCGGTAGTCGTCCAGGGTGGTGGCCCCGATGCACTGCAGCTCGCCGCGGGCCAGCGAAGGCTTGAGGATGTTGGCGGCGTCCACCGCCCCCTCGGCAGCCCCGGCCCCGACGATGGTGTGGAACTCGTCGATGAAGAGGATGCAGTTGCCGGCGGCCTTGAGCTCGTCAATAATCTTCTTGAGCCGTTCCTCGAACTCACCCCGGTACTTGGTGCCGGCCACCACCGCCCCCATGTCCAGGGCGATGAGCCGCTTCCCTTCCAGGGTCTCGGGGACATCCCCGGCCACGATGCGGTGGGCCAGCCCCTCCACGATGGCCGTCTTGCCCACCCCCGGTTCACCGATGAGGGCGGGGTTGTTCTTGGTGCGGCGGCTTAATATCTGGGTTACCCGCTCCACCTCCTTCAACCGCCCGATAACCGGGTCCAGTTTGCCGGCCTGGGCGGCGGCGGTGAGGTCAAAGCCGAGCTGGTCTAGGACCGGGGTGCGGCTGGTGGTGCGGGGGGCGCGGCCCTTGGCGGTAGTCTGACTCAGCACGCGGCTGATTTCCGCCCGGGTCTGCTCCAGGGTAATGCCGAAGCTGTCCAGGACACCGGCGGCTACCCCTTCCCCTTCGCGGAGCAGGCCCAGCAGCAGGTGCTCGGTGCCGATGTAGTTGTGGCCCAGCTGGCGGGCCTCGTCGATGGCCAGCTCGATGACCCGTTTGGCGCGGGGTGTCAGGCCGATTTCGCTGGAGCTGGGCTTCTCGCTGCGCCCGATGATGAACTCCACGGCGGAGCGTATCTTGCTTAAGGTTATGCCCAAGTTGGTGAGCACCTTGGCGGCCACCCCTTCTTCCTCACGGGTAAGGCCCAGCAGCAGGTGCTCGGTGCAGATGTAGCTGTGGTTATAGCGCTGTGCCTCTTCCTGAGCCAGGGTCAGTACCCGGCGGGCTCGCTCCGAGAACTTCTCAAATCGGCTTGACATCTCTTCTCCTAAAGAGCCGCTGGTAACTTAACCGGTGGGTGTGTCCGATTACATTATATGCCAACTCGCGCTAATAGGTCAAAAGCCTCCTGGCAGTGGCTTATTTTCCGCAGAGGGTTGCCCCCCCAGTATCGTCGGCGCTGGAGCGTTTCACTTCCGTGTTCGGGATGGGAACGGGTGGTGCCACTCCGCTCTAACCACCAGAAGGCTTTATTAGCCTATTCTAGCACATTCCGCGGCAAAAGAAAAGAACCCGCGCTAATTTTTAGGGGGCTGCCCCCAAAACAGCCGTTCCGGGTCTTACCCGGTTAAGCTCTATGGCGGCTACGCCTGCCTTTCCATGAGTTCAATCCGCACCTTGTCCGGGGCGGCCAGGAAGGATATTTTTAAGCCCGGCCCCGCCGCCCTGGGCTCCACGGTGAACTCCACCCCGTTGGCCTTCAGCTCGGCGGCGGCCTTTTCCAGGCTATCGGTCTTCAGCCCAAAGTGGTCCAGCCCGTGGCCCGGGGCGGCTGCCGCCGCGGGCTGGTCCGGCGGCTTGACCACGGCCAGCCTGGTGCCGTTGAGGTCAAGCTCAATGCTGGTGCGCCCGTCGGGAAGCTGGCGGCTGCCTACCTGCCTGGCCCCGAACATCTTCTGGTAAAACAGGGCCGTTTTGGCGGGGTCAGGGCTGTAAAGGTGGATATGGTCAAACTGGTATTTTGTCATGCGGTGGCCTCCTTATCTCCTGAGAGTGGCTTGCCTGCTATCTTAGTATAAAAGAGGCGGGCGGTGCAAACCTTTTAGAAATCCATCCCCCTGGCCCCCTTTCTTTGATAAAGGAAGGGGGAAGAAAAGAGGGCAAAGTTCACTCGTTAAAGAGAGTGCCTAAGGAGAATTAGGGAATAATGGGAAGTAAGCGACATTTTTCACAGGGTGGTCGTCATGTATCTGATAAACAACGGCGGGATAGTTATTTATTAAGAAGAGATACAAAGGATAAATATGACGTTGCCGTTATGGACCGGCCGATCGCCTTAATTGATATCGGTGAAAAACGCATAAGTAAGATTATCCGTAGTGTGGTGGGCGATTTTGATGATACGTTTCAAGATGCTTGGGTTAAGGTTTTAGAAAGCCAACCTCAAACAGAAGATGAAGTCCTTGATATTGCCCGACAAGTCAAACACCAAAACGCATCAGAGCATATAGCTCATACATTTAAGACAGTCAGCATTGAGAAGCCCCTAAACCACGATTTTGATGATGCTTTCACGCTTAAAGATATCCTGGAGGCTCCAGTAGAACGCGCTGATGATGAAATAGAGCATGATATTATAGCCGACACCCATTATACAGCTACTTCAACGGGCAAAATAAACCGCAAGGGTAGTTTTTATCTTGATGATGATACCCGTGACAC
>JAZDIY010000080.1:0-3387 GCA_043804445.1 Chloroflexota bacterium
TATTTGTGTAGCAGCTGTTGTACTGCCGGAATCAGCCTCTTCTTCTCAAACAGGAGTTCGGGAACTGTTCCGAATGGCCCACCACATGCCCAAGGGCTGAGAGCTTAAAAACTCGCCATTACGGCTTCTACGCCGGCCTGATGCCGGCCAAACGTTTAGCCACGTTCTTCCTGGCCTCGATGTCATACGCGCCCAGTATGGCCAGCTCCTCCATCCGGGGGGAGCCGCCGCCGTGGACGCCGGCGTACTGCAGCCAGGCGGTATAGGCCGAGGCCGACAGGTCAGCGACAAAACGGAAGGCCCGGTGCTGGTCCTCCGCGGAGATACCGGGTTTCCTCATGATGTACTTCTCCAGGTAGGGGCGTATCTCCTCGTTGTACCAGTCGGCCTCCGAGGGCAGCGTGGCCGGCAAGCCCCCGGCAATATCGCAGAGGGTGTCAAACTCGTGGTAGATGTTCAGGCCGGCGTGACGCCGGCTGACGTTGCAGTAGACCGGGTCCGGGACGTAGGTCCCCGAGGCCGACTTTTTGGCGTTTACCGCCGCGGCCACCCCGGTGCCGTAGCAGAGCTCGGCCACACTGATCATGTCGGCCAGCTTCTCCCTGACGTGCGACGCCTGCTCTATCCCGTTATACTCGGCGATGAGGGCCGTGGCACCGATGATGATATCGGTCATCGAGGGCTTGCAGCCGGTATAGCTGTGCCGGTGAAACAGGGCGGCCAGCGAGGCCAGCTCCCCGGCCAGGTCCGTCTCGCCGTAGAGGAAAACGTGCTCCCAGGGCACCAAGACGTTATCAAATACGGTCAGGCAGTCCACGTGGCCAAAGTTGCTGAAGGGGGCGGTCAGCTTCTGGCGGGGGGGCGGGGCGCTGACGTGGGCAATCAGCTTGACGCCATCGGCATCAGCCGGTACGGCACAGGCCACCGCCCATTCGCCCTCGCCCTCAACCAGGCGGCGGGTGGGCATCACCATCAGCCAGTCGGAGAGCGGGGCCATGGTGTTGTGGGCCTTGGCCCCCCGGATGACGATGCCGTCGCTCTTCTCCTCGACGACGCGCAGGTACAGGTCCGGGTCGGCCTGCTGGTGGGGCCGCCAGGGACGGTTGCCCTTAACATCGGTCTGGGCCATGCAGGCGGTGTAGTCTTTCTCCTCATAGTCCCGCATCCAGCTGGTAAACCGGCGGTTATACTCCGTGCCCCGGGCCCGGTCAGCGTCGTAGCTGACCACCGATATGGCGTTCAGGGCGTCAATGCCCATACAGCGCTCGATGCAGCCGCCGGCCCGATGGCACCCCAGCCGGGTCATCCTCTGCTTGCAGAGCAGGTCTTCCACGCTCTGATGGATATGGCAGAAACGGTTGATGGTCTGGCCGCTCAGCGATGAGGTGGCCGTGGCCAACCCCAGCATCTCGGGGTCGGTGGCCAGGTCATAGGTCAGGGAGTAGACGTTGGTCTGCCGCTCCAGGCGGGCGTCGTCCCGGCCGATACGCTCACCGTCCAGGTACACGTTGCGCCTCATCTTAAATAGCCTTTTGCGGAACTCCTCCGAGGTTAGCATGTTTACTGCCTCCTCTCCGGTATTAAATGCCCTCCCAGCCGCCCCCTCCGGGCCAGCTCATCGGCAACATCGGTCAGCCCCAGCTCAGCCATCTGCTCCCGGGTCTGGAGCCCGGTGGCCACCTCCCACTGCCTCAGGCCGTAGTACTCGTCCTTCATCCGCTCAAACTCCCCGCGGTCAACCACCATGCCCTTGCGGGAGATGACCTGGCCGTCCCTGCCGGGCACCAGGCCCTCCTGGTTGAAGTAGTCGTCCACGGTCAGGGGCTCGGTAAAGCAGTAGTCGGGCAGGGTGTCCGCCTCCCGGCCGCGGTGGCCCTCCCTGACCCGGATGGCCCGCTGCAAATTGAAGACCCGCTCGCCGATGCGGTAAAGCCCCTCTTCGTCAATATCGTCACCGGTGACGGCGGCCAGCAGCCGGCTCTCCAGGGCGGGGTCGCCCACGTGGTCCGGCGAGTTCTCCATCTCCAGGATAGGCCAGAGGAAGTTGCACAGGATGAGGCACTCCGTGGCGTACTCCCGTTCCTGAATTTTCTTGGCGGCCAGGGCCTTGCCCTGGTAGGTAGAGAAATCGGCGGCCTGCTCGCTCCCCCAGAAGCGCCGCGCGATGGCCCGCAGCACCTCCGTGGAGAGGTTGGCCCCGGACACCTGCTTCAGCCAGGAGACCCATTTGCACAGCGGCACGCTTATCTCGTGCAGCTGCTGTATGGGTAACCGGGGCTCCATGGCGTATAACAGTCCGGTGGTAATGTACAGCCTGGGGCCGTAGTCCATGGTAAAACCGGGGCTGGCCAGGTAGCCGGCAGACTTGATTTGCTCCCGGGCGGCCGGGCCGATCTCCTCAGCAGCCCGGCTGATACCCTTGGCCAGAATAGCCCCAAAACCTTCCCGCCGGGCGATTTTAGTCACCAGGGCCTCGATAAACTCAAGGCTGCCCCCCTTCGATAGGGGGATACCGGTAGCCTCATCGGTCAGCACGCCGGCCTGATAACACGCCTGGAGCCAGCTAATCATCAGGTCAACCGCCTTGGTATCCAGCCCGTAGCTATCGCACAGCTTGGTGGCATAGAAGGGGACATCATTCCATTCCCCGTAGTAGCCCTCGGCCCGGGGCTGGTAAAACATGGCCGAAAGGCAGGCAAATTTCCCCTGGCTGCCATCGGCGGCCTGGTAGGTCCGGCGGGTGCACCCGGTCAGGCAGCCGTAACAGGGGTCCCGCTTCAGGCTGCGCCCGGTGGTTTGCAGATGCCCCCGGTGAGGCTCGGTGGAGTACAGGCTGGGCGACGGGAAAAAGGGCATCCGCGCCAGGCCACGGTAGTAATCGGTCAGCTCCCGGAACCTTTCCGGCCGGGCCATCTTAACACTCTTCCCGGCCCCCTTGACCACGATAGCCTTCAGATGCTTGGCACCCATCACCGCCCCCAGGCCGCCGCAGCCGCTGGCGTCATTATCGGCCAGGATATTGGCCATGGTCACCATATTTTCCCCCGCCGGGCCGATGGCCACCACGCTGACCGCCCCCAGTTCTGCCTTGAGTTTTTCCCGGGTCTCGATGGCACCCTGGCCCCACAGATGTGAAGCATCGCGCAGCTCGGCGGTGTCATCGTGCAGGAAAAGGTAGACCGGCCCGGCCGCCTTCCCGGTGACGGCGATAGCATCGTAGCCGGCGAACTTGAGCTGGGAGCCCCACCTCCCCCCGAAGTTGCCGTAAGAGAACTGCTCCGGCGCGGTGGCCGGGGACTTGCCGCAGACCTGCCACCGGGAGCCGCTGATGACGGGCAGGCCGCCCAGGGGGCCAGTGGCGAAGACCAGCATATTGCCGGCATCGAA
>JAZDIY010000081.1:0-4437 GCA_043804445.1 Chloroflexota bacterium
GAAGACCAGCAGGGGAGACCTTTCGTCGGACCGGCGGGACAGTTCCTGGACCAGCTGCTGGCCTCGATTAACCTCAGCCGCCGGCAGGTCTACATTACCAACGTGATTAAGAGCCGGCCGCCGGGGAACCGTGACCCCCTGCCCGGTGAAATACAGAACTGCCGCGGCTGGCTGGACCGTCAGATTGAGATAATCCGCCCCAGGATAATCGTCACCCTGGGGCGCTATTCAATGGCACTGTTCTTCCCCGGCAAGAGCATCAGCCGGATTCACGGCACGGCGCTGCGGCAGGATAACATAACCTACTTTGCCATGTACCACCCCGCCGCGGCCCTGCACCAGCAGAGCTTACGGAGAACCATAGAGGAGGATATGCTCAAGCTCCCGGCCCTCCTGGCAAAGGCCACCGATACCCCTGCCAGTGAACCGGGGCCGCAACAGTTGAGTATGTTTTAGGCAAGATAACGATGGCCAAGCCAAGATTAAGAATCATTCCCATCGGCGGGCTCTCCGAAATCGGCAAGAACATGATGGCGATGGAGTACGGTGACGACATCATCGTCATCGATGCCGGGCTGATGTTCCCCGAGGAAGGGATGCTGGGCATTGACCTGGTCATCCCGGACATCAGCTACCTTCTGGAGAACAAGGCCAGGGTCAGGGGTATCGTCATCACCCACGGCCATGAAGACCATATCGGGGCCTTACCCTATGTCCTGCCACAACTGGAGGCACCGGTCTACGCCACCCGGCTTACCCACGGTCTGATCTCGGTGAAGCTGAAAGAGCGCCGGGCCCACACCGGTGCCGAGTTAACGGTGGTGGCACCGGGGGAAAGCATTACCCTGGGCCAGTTCCGGGTGGAGTTTTTCCCGGTCTGCCACAGCATGCCGGACTCCGTAGGCCTGATTATTCACACCCCGCTGGGCATTGTGGTGCACAGCGGGGACTTCAAGCTGGACTATACCCCGGTGAGCGGCAAACCGACCGACCTGTCCCGGCTGGCCCAGCTGGGGGCCTCGGGGGTGCTGCTGCTGCTGTCCGATTCCACCTACGCCGAGCTGCCCGGCTATACCCCATCCGAGCAGGTGGTCGGGGAAACGCTGAAGCATATCATGGCCGATGCCCCGGGCCGGGTGATCGTGGCCACCTTCTCCTCACTGGTCTCCCGCATCCAGCAGGTTATCGACGCCGCCGCCAAGCACCAGCGCCGGGTCTTCGTGGTGGGACGCAGCATGACCGATACCGTAAACATGGCCCTGGAGCTGGGCTATCTTCATGCCCCGGAGGGTATTCTGGGCCGCCTGGATGAACTCCGCGGCATGGCGCGGGACAAGATTGTCCTTGTCACCACCGGCAGCCAGGGAGAACCCACCTCGGCCCTGGTGCGCATGGCCAATAAAGACCACCGCCAGGTCCACATCCTGCGCGGCGATACCGTCATCATTTCGGCCAGCCCCATCCCCGGCAACGAAGCCCTTATCAACCGGACGGTGGACAGCCTTTTCAAACAGGGAGCCGCGGTGCTGTACGATAAGGTAGCCAAGGTGCATGTCCACGGCCACGGCAGCCAGGAAGAGCTGAAGCTGCTGATGAACCTGGTCAAGCCCCATTACTTCGTACCGGTACACGGTGAGTACCGGCACCTTAGCCTGCATGCCCAGCTGGCCCAATCGGTGGGCATCCCGCCCGAGGATATCTTCGTGCTGGAGGACGGTGATGTCCTAGAGGTCAGCTCGCAGACGGCCCGGGTGACCGGCAAGATTACTACCGGCAACGTTTACGTGGACGGGCTGAGCGTCGGCGATATCGACAGCCTGGTGCTGCGCAACCGGCGCATGCTCTCGCGTGACGGCATCGTGGTGGTGGTGATTGCCGTTAACGACCAGACCGGGCATGTGGTGGGGCGCCCGGACATCGTCTCGCGGGGGTTCGTGGATACCAGAGAGTCCAAAGACATGATTGAAGCCGGCCGTGACCTGGTGGCCCACGCCGTAGACCACAGCGGTAGCCACCCCGCCGATTGGAGCTTCGTCCAGGGCAAGGTCAGGGACGTGCTCAACAAATATTTTTACGAACAGACCAGACGCCGCCCCATGATTCTCCCGGTGATGGTTAAGGTTTAAGCGCCACATCGGCTTTAGGTGACGAAGGGTCATATGGCCAGGAAAAAGGCGAGCACCCCGAAGCGACCGGCCCGCCCGACCAGGGCAAGGGCCAAGCCAAAGTCCGGCGGTTTGTCCCATCTGCTGTGGCGGGCCCCGGTGCGCAATTTTATCCTGCTGGTGCTGGCGGTGGCGCTGCTCTTCTGGCAGCGCCAGGCCCTGGTTGACTGGGCCACCAGCGTCCGGAATAGCCTGCTCAGCCTCTTCGGCTGGGGTCTGGCCTTTATCATCATCGCCATAGTAATACTGGTTACGCTGATTTCACGGCGCCGGTTAACCTCACTGATTTACCGCTGGAACCGCTGGCTGGGCGGGGTGGCCTTCACCCTGGCGGCGTGGGGCCTGCTGGCCATGCTCCAGGAAGGCGGGCGCCTGGGCCTGCGTATCATCGGCTACCCCGATTTCGGCGGTGTACTGAGGATAGTGGGGCTGGTGCTCATCGGGGCTATTCTGGCGTCCCCCCGTGCCTGCTATCACGGCATAGCCCGCTTTTTCAGGGCCATTGGCCGGTTGTTCAGCCAGCCACCCGCCCCCCGGCCTGCCCGGCGTGAGAAGGCCCCGGCAGCACCCCCGGTGGCCTACCCGCCGCCCGTGCCCGAGGCAACGGCGCCTCCGGTTACCGAAGCCGCGGAACCAGCACCGGGAGAGACCGAGGTGACCACCACGGCCGCCACTGCCCCGGCGGCCAGTACCACCCGGGAGCCAAGGCAGCTACGCCAGGTAGCCCAGGAGGTCTGGAAGAAGTACGGCGAGTCCCCCCACCTGGTCACCGTTGACGGCTGGCGGCTGCCCCCCATCGACATCCTGGACCGAACCCCTGAGATTGAGTTCAGCCAGGCGGACAACATGCAGCGGGCCCGGATTATCGAGGAAGCCCTGGCCAGCTACGGGGTGGAGACCCGGGTGGTGCAGATAAACGCTGGCCCTACCGTTACCCAGTTCGGGGTGGAGCCGGGCTGGGACCGCAAGATACGCGAGGTCAAGGAGCGGGACAAGGACGGCAACATTAGCATCAGGACGGAGGAGGTCTCCAAGACCAGGGTCAAGGTGGAGCGGATTACCTCGCTGGCCAACGACCTGTCCCTGGCCCTGGCGGCGCCCAGCATCAGGATGGAAGCCCCGGTGCCGGGTAAATCGGTGGTGGGCATCGAGGTCCCCAATACCACGCTGGGCATGGTCAGCCTGCGCGGGGTCATCGAGAGCGCCTCCTTCCAGAAGCAGCGGGCCAAGTCCAGGCTGGCCCTGGCCCTGGGCAAGGGGGCCGGTGGCGAGGCCGTGGTGGGCGACCTGGCCAGGATGCCCCATCTGCTTATCGCCGGGGCGACCGGCAGCGGCAAGACCGTCTGTCTGAACTCCATCATCTGCTGTCTGCTGCTGCATAACGCCCCCAGCGAAATCAGGTTCATCCTGGTTGACCCCAAGCGGGTGGAGCTGACGCCGTACAACAGCATCCCCCACCTGGCCACCCCGGTTATCGTGGACGCCAACAAGGCGGTCAGCACCCTGCGCTGGCTCAACCAGGAGATGGACAAGCGTTACCAGAAGCTGGCGGCGGCCACCGCCCGCAACATCGATGCCTATAACAAGACCCGGGAGGGGGACGAGCGGATGCCCTACCTGGTGCTGGTCATCGACGAGCTGGCCGACCTGATGATGACCGGCTTTGACGAAGTGGAGCACATCCTCTGCCGGCTGGCCCAGCTGGCGCGGGCCACCGGCATCCACCTGGTGGTGGCCACCCAGCGCCCCTCGGTGGATGTGGTCACCGGCCTCATCAAGGCCAACTTCCCCACCCGCATCAGCTTTGCCGTCACCTCCCAGGTGGACTCGCGCACCATCCTGGACGGGGCCGGGGCCGAGAAGCTGCTGGGGCGGGGCGATATGCTCTACCTGCCCACCGAGGCGGGCAAGCCCAAGCGCCTCCAGGGCTGCTACGTCTCCGACCCCGAGACGGAGCGGCTGGTCTACTTCTGGGGGGGGCAGAAGCGGGAGGAGAAGGTATCACTGGAGCTGGAGGAGTTCATGGCCTCACCCGCCGCCACCAAGCGCAACGGCCAGGCCGAGGACCCCCTGCTGGACACCGCCCGCGAGCTGGCCCGCGAGCACAAGCACATCTCCACCTCGTTCCTGCAAAGGCGGCTGCGCATCGGCTACCCCCGCGCCGCCCGCCTCATGGAGCAGCTTGAGGCGGAGGGGATAGGGGGGGAGGAAGGGGAGTAGGGGGAAAAATCTCTTGTCTACCTCACCCCCTGTATCCCCCCTCTCTTGATAG
>JAZDIY010000082.1:0-2301 GCA_043804445.1 Chloroflexota bacterium
GGGCGGCCATGACCGAATGCTCGGAGTCCATGATGATGTACTTGGACTTCAGCTCCCCGGACTCCACGAACTCGGACATCTTCTCGATGATGCTGCTCATGGGGGTGATAGGATAGGCGGTAATCACGTCCGGGTGGGCCAGCTTGGCCCCGTAGGCGGCCGCATAGTTGCCGGTGATTTGCAGGTATTGCCCCTGCTCGGTCTTGGTCTCGATGGCCTTTACTGCCATTTGTTCTCATCCTCCATCACAATCGCTCCGCGGGGGCACTCTTTGCCGCACAGCCCGCACCCCTTGCACCAGTCCAGGTCAGCCTGGAAGTGCCCCTCCTTCTTCACCACCACCCCATCCGGGCAGACGAACCAGCAGATGCCGCAGTCGTTGCAGGCCCCGCAGTAGAAACAGCGCCCCGCCTCCGCCTCTGCCGAAGCCTTATCCTTAACCTCAACGTGGGGCATTTTCTTGAAGTAAACGGTATTCAGGTCCTGGTAGCTGACCACATCCGGCCCGGGGCCACCCCGCCCCTCCGCCAGGTCTACCCCCCGCAGATAGCGGTCCACGGACAACGCCACCTCATGGCCGCTCCCCACCAGCTCGTTAATCCGCCGCATATCACCAATCACATCGCCGGCGGCAAAGACACCGGGGGTGCCGGTGGCCAGCGTCACCGCGTCAACGGCGACCGTCCCGTTCTGGTCCTTGGTCAACCCGGCGGGCAGCCGCGAGCGGTCAATGGCCCGCCGCCCCTCAGCACCCTCCGCCCCCAGCGGGGCCGTACCGTAGCAGACGGCCTTGAAACCCTGTTTGAGCAGCGCGGCGGCAGCCGGCGGGACGGTACCCACCTTAATCTCCACCCCCACCCGCTTGATGAAATCAACCTGGGGGTCAAGCACCGCCTCAAGCTGCTTGTAGGCCGCCCCGTAGCGCAGGGTGCCCCCGGCCTGGGGCAGCTCCTCCAGGATAGTCACCCGGTATCCCGCCCGGGCTAAATAGTAGGCTGCCGTCAGGCTGGCGGGGCCGGAGCCGATAACAGCCACCTTATCCCCGTCCGGGACCGGCCACTTCACCCGCCGGGAGTAGTCCAGACCCCAGTCACCCATGAAGCGCTCCACCGAGCGTATCTCAATCGCCTCGTCAAACTGGCCCCGGTTACAGGCCTGCTGGCAGGGGTGCGGGCAGATACGGCCGGTAATCGAGGGGAGGGGGTTATTCTCCAGGAGGACCTCCCAGGCCTGGCCGGTGCTGCCGTCCTTCAGCAGTCTCAGGTAGTCCCGTATCTTGATGCTGGCGGCACAGGCGTGGGTGCAGGGGGCCAGCCTCTCCCGGTGCACCGGGCGGATAATGCGCCAGGCCCCCGTATTCAGTACCGTCAGGTGCTTGTCTTCATCCAGCAGAAAGTCAACGTGCATTGTCTCTTCAGACACTTCGTGCGAGCCTATCTTCATTATTCTAATCCTTTCCTTGTCTTTATCGGACCAGCTTAAACCGGGCCAGGTTTAGCCGACTTTCTGACCAATCCTCACGGCACGGTAGGCTTCCTCCGCCGCATCGGCGTTGGCCTGCTGCCTTACCGGAATCTTGTCCTTGATGGCTTCCTTAAGGGCTTCCAGGCTCACCAGCCCGGTCACCCTGGCCACCGCCCCCAGCATCACCGTATTAATCACCGGGGCCGCCGCCGAACCCAGGCCATGTTTCAGGGCAATGGAGTTGGCGTCCACCGTGGCCACCCGGTAATCGCCATCCGTCTTGACCTCTTCCGGGGCCAGCGTCGAGTTGACGATGAGCCCACCCCCGGCCTGCAGGCCGCTGGTTACCGGGGCGATACGGAGCAGGGCGTTGTCCAGCACCACCACGTAGTCCGGGTTCTCCACCCACCCCCGCTCGTGGATCATACTGTCATCCACCCGCATGAAAGCCATCACCGGGGCACCCCGCCGCTCGGCGCCGAAGCGCGGCATGGACTGGGCGTACTTGCCGTCAATCAGCAGGGCCGCCGCCAGCGTCTCCACCGCCAGCACGGTACCCTGCCCCCCCCTGCCATGAAACCTGAGTCTAATCATGTCGGCATTCTCTCCTTTTCCCTAGCTGGTTCGTTAAAGACCCCACCACCGCCTGCGGGTTCCTGAAACCAACCTGTATTAAAGCTCCACGCTCGGATTAACCGGTTCCCATCAAAATGAAAGCCACTCCACACCCCACCCACCCCAAGACATTGACACTGTTCACCTGGTGTGGTGCTTTGGTGGCCCTAAAGATGCTAATCCACCCATACTATAGAACCTAAGCCCGGGCCTTGTCAACTG
>JAZDIY010000083.1:0-6747 GCA_043804445.1 Chloroflexota bacterium
GGGCGGTAATTGTCTGTGCCGTTTTAGCACTGGTCAACCGGTCTAGCCTGAAGGCCTGGTTCCAGGCCGCCCTTAGTGGGGCCACGGCCGCGGCTACCGTGGCCATCGGGACAGCCATCTGCGGCGTCATCGTAAAGGCGGTGGTGATGACGGGCCTGGTCACCAAACTCCCCGGTATCGTGGAATCACTGAGTGGCGGCCGGATACTGGTGGCCCTGGTCCTCACCATGATAATCAGCATTATACTGGGTATGGGTGTACCGACGACGCCGGCCTACATCATCGTGGCTATCATGGCGGCCCCGATACTGGTGGGGATGGGGGTAGAGCTAGTGGCCGCCCACATGTTTGTCTTCTATTTCGCCGTGATGTCCATGCTCACCCCACCCGTCGCCCCGGCCGCCATTATCGCTTCCCAGATAGCCGGGGCCTCCTATCTTAAAACAGCCGTAGAGTGCGTTAAACCGGCCATCATTGGCTTTTTAATCCCCTTTATTTTTGTGGCAAATCCCGTCTTTCTGGCCCAGCCGAGTGCCCCGCTCTGGTCAACCATCGCGGTAATCGCCACGCTACTCATACTGCTTTCCGCCCAGGTGGCCCTGGTGGGGCAATACTTTACCATCCTTAGCCAGCTTCAGCGATGGTTATTCCTTATCTGTGCCATCGTCCTCTTCGTTTCCATCGTGATAATCAAAAGCTACCTTATCTTCGCTGTTGGAGCGGCCCTTTTCCTGCTTCTGACGGCTGGTCAGATGCAGAAGTGGCTCCGGATAAAACGACAGTTGGCCAGCGCCACGGTATAAAGTATTAAGAAAGGAGACAAAATGGCTGACGACTTAAGGACCTGGTTAGACAAGGTTGACGCAATGGGTGACCTCAAGCGCCTGGACGGGGCGGACTGGGATGAGGAGATTGGTTGCATTTCGGCATTAAACTCCAACCGGCGGGGCCCGGTATTGCTCTTTGATAATATTAAGGGCTACCCCCACGGCTTCCGGGTGGCCACCAGCGTTAATGTCAGGCCGAGCACCATCGCGCTCACCCTGAACCTGCCCACCGACCTTTCGGAACGGGAGCTCTCCTTCGCTCTGGTGGACAAACTGAAGGAAGCCGAGGCTAATAGCGCCAAATTCCCACCCAAGGTGGTGAAGCAGGGGCCGATACTGGAAAACGTAAAATCGGGCAATGATGTGGACCTCTTTACCTTCCCCACCCCCAAGTGGCATGAGCTGGACGGTGGCCGCTACATCGGCACCGGTTGCGCCCTGGTAACCAGGGACCCTGATACCGGGGAAATCAATATCGGCACCTACCGGATTATGATACACGATAAGAAGACCCTGGGGCTGCACGTTGAACCGGAGAGGCACGCCCGGCGCCACCTAGAGAAGTACCATGAGCGCGGCTTACCCTGCCCCGTGGCCCTGTCCTTCGGCCATCACCCGCTGATACTCAGGATGGCCGCCCTGCAGGTACCCGCGGGCACCGAGTACGGCTTTGCCGGGGCCATCAGCGGCGAGCCGGTGGCGGTGATAACCGAAGCTGAGACCGGCCTGCCCATTCCGGCCCAGAGTGAAATTGTGGCCGCCGGCTGGTGTCCCCCGGGCAAGATGCGGGACGAGGTCCCCTTCGGTTAATGGCCGGGTTACTACTGCAGCGGGGTACGCCCTGAGCTCATCGTTGAGGTCAAGCGTCTCTACTACCGTAAGGACCCCATCATAATGGGGGCCCCGCCACACCGGCCTAAATGGAGTGACAACGTCTACGTCTCCCGCCTGATTGGTGCCGCCCAGCTTCACAACGACCTGACCCGGATGGGTATCCCTGACGTTAAGGCCGTCGCCATCAGCCAGGCAGCCCACTTCGAGATGTTTATCGTCTCGATTAAGCAGCGCTATCACGGCCATGCCAAGCAGGCGGGCCTGGCCATTGCCCAGCACCGGATGACCGCCCACGGCGGGGCCGGGCGGTATATTATCGTGGTGGACGAGGATGTTGACCCCAACGATATGGATGACGTGATCTGGGCTATGTCCACCCGGGCTGACCCGGAGAAGGACATTGAGATTATCCACCGGGCCCCGACTGACCGCCTGGACCCCCTGGTCGGCACGCGCACCGACGTGCTCCTGAACACCCGGGCGATTATAGATGCTACCCGGCCCTTTGAGTGGATAAAAGAGTTCCCCAAACCGGTTACCATGGGCGATGACCTGGTGGCCCGGGTAAGGCAAAAATGGGGTAGCCTGCTGGGGTTTTAACCGTACCCGTCATCCCGCCGGACTACCGGGCGTGACCGGGGCCAGCCGCTTTAACCTGCCGGCGAAGGCGCCGCTGCGCCCGGCGGCTGCCCCCTTGCCATCAGCCCGCCCCGATGCTGCCCGTTGGCCAAGAACCGCAATATGAGATATCATCTATCTTAACGATATTGCGAGGTGGGCAGCATATGAAAGGGCGTAGATTAGCACTGCTGGTGATAGCGCTACTGGTAATTAGCGCCGGTCTGTGGTGGGGACTCATCGGCTCAAAGCCTTCCGGAGAACCTGCAAACATTGACACCTCCGGGTTCATTGAGGCTACCAGCATGGAGGTAGCCCTGGAGGCGGGGGGCACGGTGAGCTACCTCGCCGTGCAGGAGGGTGACGCGGTGGCCGCCGGGGTGCCCCTGGTCAAGCTGGATGACGCCGTCTTACTGGCCCAGCAGCAGCAGGCCGAGGCCGGTCTGGCACTGGTCCAGGCCGAGCTGGAGGTGGCTAAGGTAAATACCCAGGGTGCCCGGAAGGCCTGGGAGGATGCCCTGGAGGTGCAGGACAACCCGCTGGAGATGGAGGGCCGGCTGCTGGCCGCCGAGAGCGAGCTGGAGATGGCCGAGCTGAACGTGGATATCCTGAACCAGCGCCTGGGCATCGAGTGGTGGCAGCGGCGGATAGCTCGGTTGAACCTGGAGCTGGCCCAAAAGGCTTACCAGCACCTGTTGCTCATCAAGGAGAACCCCCAGGAGATAAACGCCGCCGTTGACCAGGCCGGCGCGGCCTACCAGTCCGCCGTGGCCCGGGAAGACGCCGCCCGGTACCAGGTGGACAAGGCCACCGCCGACCTGGCCCTGCTATCGGTACAGATGGCCAAGCTCAGCGCCGGGGCCTCCTTCTCCGGGGTGGTGGCCGGGCGCTACGCCGAGGTCGGCGAGGTCATCCCCGCCGGTAAGCCGGTGCTCACCGTTATCCGTCTGGACCAGGTGACGCTGACCACCTACGTTCCGGAAAGCCAGATCGGGCGGGTCAGGCTGGGGCAGACCGCCCGGGTGACAGTGGACTCGTACCCCGCCGAGGACTTCACCGGCCAGGTAGCGTACCTCTCACCACAGGCGGTGTTCACCCCCGGCAACGTACAGCTTAAAGAGGAGCGGGAGAAGACCGTTTTCGCCGTCAAGATCAGGCTGGCCAACCCGGAGCAGAAGCTGAAACCGGGCATGCCGGCGGACGCCACCATCATGACCGGTGCCGGAGGATAGCCATTGGACTCCCCCGCCATCGTCACCCGCCACCTGGCCAAGAGCTACCCGGGCCTGGTCGCCGTGAAGGGCCTGGACCTCAGCGTGGCCAGGGGGGAAATCTTCGGGCTGGTGGGGGCCGACGGGGCCGGCAAGACCACCACTATCCGCATGCTGGCTACCCTGCTGGCCCCCTCCGGTGGTACCGCCACCGTCCTGGGCCTGGATGTCTTAAAGCAGGTGAATGATATCAAGGCCCGCATCGGCTACATGTCGGAGCATTTCAACCTCTACCCCACCCTCACCGTCGAGGAAAACCTGGACTTCTTCATCCACCTGCGCCATCTGCCGCGCCCGGCCGGCACCCGGCGTAAAGAAGAGCTGTTACGGTTCTGCCATCTGGAAGCCTTCCGCCAGCGGCCGGCCGAGCACCTGTCCGGGGGCATGCAAAAGAAGCTGGCCCTGGCCTGCAGCCTGATACATGAGCCGGAGCTGCTCTTTCTGGACGAGCCCACCACCGGGGTAGACCCCATCTCCCGCCGGGATTTCTGGCGGATAATCTCGGAGTTCCTGTCCCGGGGCATAACCGTGGTCGTCTCCACCCCCTACCTGGACGAAGCGGAGCGTTTCAACCGCGTGGCCCTGATGCACCGGGGCGAGATTATCGCCAGCGATAGCCCCCATAACCTCAAGGCGGCCCTGGCCGGTGAGCTGATGGAAATCAGGGCCAGACCGGTGCGCCAGGCGCTGACCGTGCTGAAGCAGACCGGCGCCAGCCCCCAGCTTTTCGGTGATACCATCCACGTGCTGGTGGCACCCCCTCAAAAAGGCCGGAGACTCGGCCCGCTTCTGGAGCAAAGCGGGATAGCGGTCAGCAGCCTGAGGCAGATTACCCCGAGCCTGGAGGACGTCTTCGTCAACCGGCTTACCACCCTGGAGACCGGCACCGGGCATGACCATCGGCTCAACAGTCCGCCGGATAACCCGACCAGCCCCCCCGCCCAGGACGGGACGGCCATTGCCGTCGCTGACCTGGGCCGGGATTTCGGGGCCTTCACGGCGGTAAACCGGGTCAACTTTGAAATCAAACGGGGGGAAATCTTCGGCCTGCTCGGGCCCAACGGCTCGGGTAAGACCACCGCCATCCGCATGATGACCGGCCTGCTGCCACCCACCCGGGGCCAGGCCCGGGTGCTGGGCTATGACATGTCCCGGGAGGCCGATACGGCCCAGGCCAGAATCGGCTACATGTCGCAAAAGTTCTCGCTGTTCCCCGACCTGACCGTAGTGGAGAACATCAGGTTTTACGGGGGCCTTTACGGCCTGTCGGCTTCCCGGCTGGCAGCCAGGAAAAACTGGGTGCTGGATATGGCCGGCCTGCGGGGTAAAGAAGGGGTGCTGCCACGGGAGCTTTCCGGCGGCTGGAAGCAGCGACTGGCCCTGGGCTGCACCATCCTCCACGAGCCGGAGGTGATTTTCCTGGACGAGCCGACCGCCGGGGTGGACCCCCTCTCCCGCCGTTCCTTCTGGGGGCTGATTGACCAGCTGGCCGGGCAGGGGGCCACCATCCTGGTCACCACCCACTACCTGGACGAGGCCGAGCACTGCCACCGGCTGGGCCTGATGCACCAGGGCGAACTGATTGCCCTGGGCAGCCCCCGGGAACTGAAGGAGAAGCCAGTCGAGGGGGAGCTGATTGAGGTGGTCAGCCCGGACTACATCAGAACACTGGAGCGGCTCACCCAAAACCCCCGGTGCCGCCAGGTAAACCTGTTCGGCAGCACCCTCCACGCCGTGGTTGACCGGGCGGAGACGGCCATCCCGGAGCTAGAAGCGCAACTGGGGCAGGCCAAAATAGCGGTAACGGCCATCCAGCTGATACCCTTTACCCTGGAGGACGTCTTCATCGCCCTGATAGAGAAATAGCCACCGTCGGGACGGCCGGCGAAAGGAGACCGCCATGTGGCAGCGCATCATCAGTATCATCGTCAAGGAGTTCATCCAGCTCCGGCGGGACCGGCGCTCCCTGGCCATGGTGCTGTTGCTACCGGTGATTCAGATGGCCATCCTGGGCTACGTGGTGCGCACCGACATTAACGACGTATCGCTGGTGGTCTGGGACGCCAGCCACAGCGAGGCCAGCCGGGAGCTCATCCAGAGCTTTCACCAGACCGATTTTTTCAACGTTAACTACTATGCCCTCGACTACGATGAGATCGCCCGGCGCATCGAGTCGGGCGACGCCAAGGCGGCCCTGGTGATACCCCCGGACTATGACCAGAAGCTGAAACAGGGGGAGCCGGCCCCGGTCCAGCTGCTGGTTGACGGCTCTGAACCCGGGGCGGCCCTCCAGACCCTGGCCAATGCCAGTCTCATCGCCCAGGTCAAGGGGGCCGAGCTCATGCGGCGGAGCGAGCTGGAGGAGCTGACCCTGCCCGTCTCACTGCAGCCCCGCATCTGGTACAACCCGGCCATGCAGAGTTCGGTGTTCTACCTGCCCGGCTTCGTGGGGCTGGTCTTGCAGAACATTACCATCATCCTGACCAGCCTGGCCATCGTCCGTGAGCGGGAGCAGGGCACCATCGAGCAGCTCAATATCTCACCGCTGAAGCGGGGGGAGCTCATCGTGGGCAAGCTCATCCCTTATATCATCATCGGTTACACCCAGGTGGTGATGATTCTGATAACCGCTATCGTCGTCTTCGGCATGCCCCTGCGGGGCAACGTGTGGCTGCTGCTGGCCCTCACCTCACTTTTCCTGATGTTCTCGCTGGGCCTGGGGCTGCTCATCTCGGTGGCCTCCCAAAACCAGTTCCAGGCCATCCAGGCCAGCTTCCTGATACTGGCCCCCACCATCTTCCTCAGCGGCTTTATCTTCCCGGTAGAGTCCATGCCCCGGGCCGCCCAGTGGATTTCCACAGTGGTGCCGCTGACCTACTACCTGCGCATCCTGCGCGGCATCGTGGTCAAGGGCGTCGGTATGGAACAGCTGTGGCAGGAGGCCACCATCCTGGGGGTGATGAGCCTGGTCACCATCACCCTGGCAGCGGTGCGGGTGCGCCGCAGCCTTTCCTAGTTATTGGTAACCTATCCCCCTTTATCCCCCTTCCCTTGATAAGGGAAGGGGGAATTTATTATGAAAGAGGAGCCTAACGGCCCCTCTTAGACACCCTAAATATGACTGCTAAGTTTCCGCTTAAGCTCTATATTGATGGACTACTTTGTAGGTTTTAACCTATGACTTGCCTTATCTATCG
>JAZDIY010000084.1:0-2813 GCA_043804445.1 Chloroflexota bacterium
GGTAACCGTGGACTGGACGAAATAAATATCGGCCTTGGCCTCGGCGGCGATGGGGGCGAAGCGTTTGGCGTTGGCCGGTGCTGCGGAAACGGCGCAGACGGCCCCCGCCCGCTTAATCACCTGGATGCGGTCACCGATCAGGTTTTCCTTGATGGGTTCGGCGTAGATCTTCTGCAGCCGGGCGGTAACCTCACTGCCGGGGGTCCGGGTAATCTCCGCCAGCATCTCCTGGGGGTTCTCGTAGCGGGTCTGCACCCCCTCCAGGTTGAGCACGGCCAGTCCCCCCGCCTGGCTCATCAGGGTAGCAAAGTTGACGTCGGTCACGGCGTCCATAGCGGCGGCCATGATGGGTACACTCAGGATAAGCTGGTCAATCTTGAGCTCGATATCGGTCTGGTCCGGGTTCACCGTGATGTCTCCCGGCACCAGGGCTACTTCGTCAAATCCGTAGGCACGCCGCAATGGCTTATACTGGGGAGCCGTCATTTTGCTATCCCTCCTTTAAAGGCCAATTATACCAGAAGGATGGTCTTTAAGACAAGCGTGGAGGGCGAGGCCTTTAGCGGCTAGCCGCCGCCGATGAGTGGTTCCAGCTTGACCTCTAAGGTCCCCTTCTCCCGGTAGCGTTCCTGGCGGGCCAGCTGCACCAGCTCATCGTAGGACTGCACCAGCTGGCCCTCCACCAGGAGCAGGTTGTTCCCCCCGAAGAAGGCCTTGTCCAGGTATCTGATTTGTTCGAAGCGCTGAATCTCCACTACTAACTTGGGTAGCTCGTACATCTAGCCTCCTCCCAGCATGAACATGGTAATCTCCACCCGGTCACCCTCCCGCAGCCGGGTGGCCAGGCCGTCGGGCAGCACCTGGTATGACCGGCCGTTGACCAGCACCTCGCAGTCGGGGTACAGCGGTAATATGCCGTTGCCCTCGGCCACCTTGTCCAGCAGTTCGCTCAGGGTGGCGGCCGGTGTCTCCAGGCTGGTCGCCGGCAGCTTCAGGTTGGACTTCAAGTTAATCTTCATCGGCATAATCTCTTATTGGTTTGCCGCATCAGCTGGGGTTCAGGTGCCGATATACTTGGCGTAGAGCCCCTTGGCCAGCGACAGGTCGGTGGTGTTCCTGACGATGGCCCTGCCGTCGGGGAAAATAATCATCTCCTGCCCATCGGCTATCAGGCGCAGCATGAACTCGTTGTAGCTCACCTCGCCGACGGCCTTGAGCCGGGCCGCCAGCTCCTTGAAGGGCAGCTCCTTCATCTTGGGGTTGAGCACCTGCACCGAGTTCTGCCCGCAGAGCGAGGTGGCCCGGAGGCCGAAGCGGCCCTTGAGGAACTCGTACTTGCCGTGGCAGGCCGGGCAATCCGGGCGGCGGCTGATGTCGAGCTGGTGAAAGGTGGACTGCCACAGGTCGATAATGATGAGCTTCCGGTTGATTTCCCCGGCCCCCGCCAGGATTTTGAGGGCCTCGGCCGACTGGAGGGAGCCGATGATGAATGGGGCGGGGGCGATGACCCCGGCGGTATCGCAGGTGGGGTTGGGCCGGCCGTGCGGCGGCTGGGGGGAAACGCAGCGGAAGCAGGGGGTATCGCCGGGGATGATGGTCATGGTCATCCCCGAGGCCGAGACAGCTCCCCCGTAGACCCAGGGGATGCCGTGCTTCAGGGAGACGTCGTTAATCAGGAAGCGGGTCTCCAGGTTGTCCAGCCCGTCCAGGATGAGGTCCGCCCCGCTGACCAGCCCCTCGATGTTGGTGTGGTTGACGTCGGCCACGATGCCCTCCACTGTTACCGAGGAGTTTATCCGTTTCAGGTGCCGTTCCGCGGCGACGGCCTTGGGCAGCTGGTCGCGGATGTCGTCCTCGTCGAAGAGCACCTGGCGGGCCAGGTTGTGGTATTCGATGAAGTCCCGGTCAATAATGCTGACCTGGCCCACCCCGGCCCGTACCAGGGTGGTGGCGATGACCCCGCCCAGGGCCCCGCAGCCGATAACCACCACCCGGCTCCGGCCCAGCTTCTGCTGGCCCTCCTCGCCGATGCCGGGGAAGATTATCTGCCGGGAATAACGGTTGTCCATCGTCAAGAACCTGTCTGCCCCCTTTCTTGACAGTACCGGTCAATAAGGCCAGATTATCACAGCCGGCGAGCCCGGTCAATATTGGAGCGGGCGGTGGTTTATCTTGTGCCCCTGGTTAGTGTAAACTGGTTAGCAGCGGAAGGAGGTGACGGCTCTATGCCCACGCCGATGCCCGGCGGTTACCACGGCAAGCTGCTCAGGGTTGACCTGGCTGGCGGCACGGTGCGGGTGGAGGCCATTACCCCGCTCTTCTGCCGCCAGTACCTGGGCGGGGCCGGTTTTATCGCCTATTACCTGTGGCGGGAGCTCGGGCCGGGGGTTGACCCGCTGGGCCCGGGCAACAAAATCATCTTCGCCCTGGGGCCGGTCACCGGGGCCGCCCTGCCTGGCAGCGGCCGCCACGGGGTGGGGGCCAGGTCACCGCTGACCGGGGGTATTGCCCTATCGGAGGCGGGGGAGTTCTGGGGGGCCGAGCTGAAGCGGGCCGGCTATGACGCCATCATCATCGAGGGCCGGGCGGCGCAGCCGGTCTACCTCTGGGTGCACGACGGCGAGGCGGCCCTGCGGGACGCCCGTCACCTCTGGGGCCAGCCCACTAAAGAAACGCAGCAGGCCATCCGGGACGAGCTGGGCGACCCGCGGGTGCGGGTGGCCGGCATCGGGCCCGCCGGGGAAAATAAAGTGCGCTTCGCCTGCATCATGCACGGCCTGTTTGATGCCGCCGGGCGGGGCGGGCTGGGGGCG
>JAZDIY010000085.1:0-2013 GCA_043804445.1 Chloroflexota bacterium
TGCCGATAATGCCATCTATTCGCTGATACCATACCCCGAACATATCACCGTCAAATACGAAGGGGACATCAAGGCCTTTACCCAGGCCCCGGAGTTTAATAACCTGAGCTATACGGGTAACCTCGGCCCGTACCGCTTCCGGGAATGGGTGCGTGACGATAAACTTGTCGTGGCGCGTAATCCCGACTTTTACCTGGGCCAGTCCGGCCTGGATGCCGGCACCCCTTTCTTCGAGCGGTACGAGATCAAGCTCTTCGGCACATCGGCGGCCATGCAGGCGGCCCTGGAAGCCGGGGATATTACCCTGGCCGGCATTGATCCGGAAGACGTGGCCAGGTTTAAGGGCCTGCCCGGCATCAAGGTCTATACCGAGCCCACCAGCGGCTACGACATCGTCGTGCTCAACCAGCGCCGGAACGGCTGGGAGGGACTGCGGAACAAAGAGGTGCGCCAGGCGCTGGCCATGTCCATTGACAAAAAGGCCGTGATTGACTCGATCCGCCTGGGCTTCGCCGACCCGGCCTTCAGCTTTATCCCCAAGCCTTCCCCGTGGTACACCGAGCAGGGCGTGCCGCAGTTCGGGTTCGGCGGCCTGTATGATAAGGAGAAAGCCGGGCAGGTGCTGGCCAGGGCCGGCTACACCACCGCCACGGTATCCGGCAAGACGGTGCTCCAGGGCAGGGACGGCAAGCCGGTAAAGCTTACCCTGGCGACCACTCCCGGCAGCAGTATCTCGGAAAATCTTGCCTTCCTGGTCAAGCAGGAACTGGCAGACATCGGCATTGAGGTGAACATTAAAGAGGTGCCCTGGGCGACCCTTCTCCGGCAGTATGTCATGAACAGGGCACCCGGCCAGGACCAGGAACCGGGCTATAACAACGGGCCCGATGCGGTCAGTGAACAGCCCTGGGACATGATTATCATGGCCTTCAACACCCACCCCGTGGCCCCCTCCGGCTCCCGGGTATTCTTCACCTCGGACGGCGGCCTGAACTACTGGGGCTACTCCGACCCCGCGGTCGATGAGCTCTTCGCCAGGGTCAGGACCCGGGAAGCCATCGACCCCCCGGTGCGCAAGGAAATCTACGGCGAGATCTGCCGGCTTATCGCCGATGACCAGCCGGTAATCTTCCTTACCTTCCCCCGGGGCAATAGCGGTTTCCGGGCGAATGTCTCCGGGATTGACCCGGGCATGAGGTTGGGCTGGAACTACCATAAGTGGTATTTCGCCCAGCCCTAGTCTCTTTTAAGGGAGCGTTTCTTTGCAGCGGGGTGGCTTACAGGGGTATATCCTGCGCCGGTTGATCTATGCGGTGCTCATCACCTTCGGTGTGGTGACCATCACCTTTATCCTGTTGCGGCTCGGGCCCACCTCCCCGGCGGATAGATACCTGGCCAACATGTCCGCCCGCACCCAGAACCCGGCCCAGATAACCGCGGCCATCGAAGCCCGTTACGGGCTGGACAAGCCGCTCTGGCAGCAGTACGGCGGCTATGTCCTCAATCTGTTCCGGGGCGACTGGGGCTGGTCCTTCGGCACCTCCATGCCGGTCATGGCCCTGATAGAGCGGCACTGGATTTATTCTTTCCAGCTTATCCTGCTCAGTCTTATCTTTTCCGCCATACTGGGTATCCTGATTGGCCTCTATTCCGCCGTCCGGCAGTATACCAAGCTGGACTATCTGGCTACCCTTTTTTCCTTTATTGGCATCTCTGTGCCTAACTTCTGGCTGGGCATCATGCTGATTCTGCTCTTTTCCGTCCAGCTGGGCTGGTTCAAGAGCTACTATGATACCAGTCTGGCGGTATTTTCTCTGGCAAACCTTAAAGCCTTGGTCTTGCCGGTTATCACTCTGGGTACCGGTATGATGGCCGGTTACACGCGCTATACCCGTGCCGCGGTGCTGGACAATTTAAGAATGGACTTCGTGAAGACGGCCCGTGCCAAGGGACTGCCAGAAAGGCTGGTCATCGGCAAGCATGTCCTGCGCAACGCTATCCTACCCATTGTTA
>JAZDIY010000086.1:0-6042 GCA_043804445.1 Chloroflexota bacterium
GGCAGTATACCCCTACTAAGCACTCTCGTAAAGAAAGAGCGAACTTAACCCTGACTCCCCAACTTGCAGCCAGGCCCCGGCACACCGTATAATAGATGTAATTTGTGCACTGGACGGGGAGGTGGATGATGATGCAAATCAACGTCGCCCAGCAGCTCAAAGGCCCCATCGGGTCAAAGCGAGATTATGAAGTGAGCGGTACCATTGACATCAACGACAACGGCCAGCCCAGCCCGGTGGAGGGGGAGGTCACCCTTACCCGCACCAACCGCAGCATCCTGGTTAACGCCCGGCTGCGGACCAACCTGGAGGTAGCCTGCAGCCGCTGCCTGACCCATTTTACCTGTCCGCTGGCCCTGCACATCCAGGAGGAGTACTTCCCCAGCACCGACGTGGTCAACGGGACGCCGCTGCCCCCGCCCGACGAGCCGGGGGCTTTCACCATTGACGGGCACCACACCCTTGACCTGAGCGAGGCGGTACGCCAGTACGCCCTGCTGGCAGTACCCATGAAACCGCTCTGCAGCGAAGATTGCGCCGGCCTGTGCCCGGACTGCGGCCAGAACCTCAACCGGGGGGCCTGTAACTGCCGGCAGGACGATATTGACCCGCGCTGGACGGTGCTCAAGCAGGTCAACCTCAACTAGCTAAACAAAGACAGACCAGCCAGAAAGAAAGGAATAAGAATATGGGACCTTTACCGAAACGGAAATACGCCAAGGCCCGGCAGGGGGAACGGCGGGCACACCTCGCCCTGAAGGCCAAAAGCCTGGTGGACTGCCCCCAGTGCCACAGCCCCAGGCTACCCCACCATGTCTGCCCCACCTGCGGCACCTACGACGGCAGAGAGGTCATCAAGATAGAAGGCCCCAAGAAGAAGGGTGGCTAGGCCAAGTAACCCCATGAAGCTGGCCTACGTCTTTCCCGGACAGGGTTCCCAGTGGGTAGGCATGGGGCGCGACCTCTGTGACCACTTTGACGTTGCCCGGGATATCTTCCGGCAGGCCGACGAGAAGCTCGGCTTCCCCCTGTCCCGCCTCTGCTTTGAGGGCCCCGAGGACGAGCTGCGCCAGACTATCAACGCCCAGCCGGCCATGGTCACCATGAGCTTCGCCTGCCTCCAGGCGGCCCGGACGGTGGCCGGTGGTAACGGCCTGCCCTCCCCGGCCTTTGTGGCCGGCCACAGCCTGGGGGAGTACACCGCCCTGGCCGCCGCCGGGGTGCTTGATTTTGCCAGTACCGTCTACCTGGCCCGGGAGAGAGGCCGGCTGATGCACCAGGCCGGCCAGCAGCCGCCCGGCGGCATGGCCGCTGTCATCGGCCTGGCCGAAGACCGCCTGGCCGAGGTATGCGCCCTGACCGACACCCGGATTGCCAACTACAACTGCCCCGGCCAGCTGGTCATCAGCGGGGCCGCCGCCAACCTGACCCGGGCCAGCGAGCTGGCCAAAGCCGGGGGGGCGGCCCGTGTCATCCCGCTGGCGGTAAGCGGTGCCTTTCACTCGCCCCTGATGCAGCCCGCCGCCGACGGCCTGGCTAAAGTTATCGCCTCGCTTGACTTCCGGGACGCCGCGGTACCCATCATCGCCAATACCACGGCCCGGCCGGTAACCGGCGCCTCGGCGATAAAAGCCGAGCTGCTGACCCAGCTCTGCAACAGCGTCCACTGGCAGCGGTCCATCGAGTATACCATCAACCAGGGGGTAAATACCTTCTATGAAATCGGGCCGGG
This sequence comes from Chloroflexota bacterium, assembly GCA_043804445.1. Lineage (GTDB taxonomy): Bacteria > Chloroflexota > Dehalococcoidia > Dehalococcoidales > JAZDIY01 > JAZDIY01. The sequence goes on from JAZDIY010000086.1 coordinate 1,733, forward strand.
CAAGGTCTTGAGCGGCCTCATCAAAAGGATAAACCAGGCGGTCAATATCCGGAATATCGGGGAGGCCCAGGCGATAGCCGAACTGGCCAACGCGAGCAGCCCGGCACAATAAATAACCAGGGGGGTAAGCTATGGACCTTTCGGGCAGAGTAGCCATCGTTACCGGCAGCGGCCGCGGCATCGGGCGGGCCATTGCCCTGAGGCTGGCCGAGGCCGGGGCTAACATCGTGGTCAACGACATCGGTGACATGGGGCCCGCCGAAAGCGTGGCCGCCGAAATCCAGGCTTTGGGCCGGAAGAGCCTGGTCGTCGCGGGCGATGTCAGCGCCACCCCGGATGTCAACAACCTGGTGCAGACCACCATCGCCAGCTACGGCAAGGTGGATATCCTGGTGAACAACGCCGGCATCACCCGGGACCAGCTGATGATACGCATGTCCGACGAGGACTGGGACAAGGTGCTCAGCGTGGACCTGAAGAGCGTTTTCCTGTGCAGCCGGGCGGTAATGAGACCGATGATAAAGCAGGGCTGGGGGAGAATCGTCAGCATCTCCAGCTTCGTGGGTATCGTGGGCAACCGGGGACAGGCCAACTACGCCGCGGCCAAGGCGGGCATCATCGGCTTTACCCGCACCGTGGCCAAGGAGGTCGCCTCCCGCGGGGTTACCGTTAACGCCATCGCCCCCGGGGCCATCGAGACCGCCATGGTCACGCAGCTGGCCGAGGAGTGGCGGGAGAAGTTCAAGACCAGCATTCCGGTAGGCCGCTACGGCACCCCCCGTGACGTGGCCGAGGCGGTGGCCTTCCTGGCGTCCGAAGAGGCGGGCTACATCACCGGGCAGGTGCTCAACGTGGACGGGGGTATCGGCATATCCTGGATGTAAAGCCCGGCGGGCGGCGCTTCCGGAGAGGACAAGCCCGCCGCGGCCACGTATTGACCACCGGTATCGCGCCGGTGCTATAATAATAGCTTAGTTCAACAGGACAAAGATGGCGGGGACACGGCGGCAAGCCCGGGCGACTACACTCCAGGTGCTCTATGAGGTCAATGCCACCGGGCACGATATGGAGCGGGTCATCAGCCATTTCATTGCCGAGGAGGCGCTCGGGAAGAACACCGCCTTTGTCCGCGAGCTGGCCGGGGGGGTAATCCGGAACCGGAATGAAATCGACCAGTACATCCGGAGGTTTGCCCCGGCCTGGCCGATAGAACAGATTGCACCCGTCGACCGGAACATCTTGAGACTTGCAATCTTCGAGATTTTATTTGATAATAAAGTACCAATCAAAGTAGCCATAAACGAAGCGGTAGAGTTGGCCAAGACCTTTGGCAGTGACAAGTCACCCAAGTTCGTTAATGGCGTGCTGGGGGCAATCAGTACCCTGGCTAAGCGAGAGTAAGATTCAACAAGGAGGTAACGGTGGCCACGGTTTATGAACGACTGAAAAAGATAGTTGTGGATCAGCTCGGCGTGGACGGAGCCGAGGTGGTGCCCACAGCTAGCTTTGTTGACGATTTAGGCGCGGATTCTCTGGACCTGGTAGAGCTGATTATGTCCCTGGAGGAAGGGTTCAGCAGCCCTGCCCTGAAGGTGGAGATACCCGACGAAGATGCCGAAAAAATAGTCACCGTCCAGGACGCCATCGATTATCTTAATGACCTGGGTGTCAAGGACAAATAGGACAGACGCGGCAGCGTGATAAAGACCGTATTTTTTGACTGGTTTCACACCCTGGCCCGCTACGACCCACCCCGCGAGGAGCTGCACAGCCGGTTGCTGCATGACTTTGGCATCGAGGTCTCCCCGAGCGACCTGATGCCCGGCCTGCTGGCCGCCGACGGCTACTTCTTCACCGAAGGGGCCCGCGCCGTCCCGGGGAAAGAGCGGAGCCCCCAGGGCCAGCCGGAACGATACCGGCGCTACCTGGAGATAATGCTGGAGACGGCGGGCGTCCACGCCGCGCCGGAGCTCCTCCCCCGGATTCTCCAGCAGTGGCCCAAACTTTTCGGCGGCAGCCACTTCGTCCTCTTCGATGACGTGCTGCCCACCATCAAGGGCCTGAAGGAGCGGCGGCTGACGCTGGGCCTGCTGACCAACGCCACTCGGGAGGCCATCGCCATCTACGCCGACCTGGGCCTGGCCCCTTACCTGGACTTCGTGGTCACCTCGGAGGAGGCGGGGGCGGACAAGCCCAGCCCCAAAATCTTCCTCAAGGCCCTGGAAAAGGCCGGGGTCAGCCCCCCGGAAGCGATGCATGTGGGAGACCAGTACGATATTGACGTGGCCGGGGCCCGGGGAGCGGGCATCAACCCGCTGCTGCTTGACCGCTTTAACCTCTACGCCGGGGGCACCGACTGCCCCCGCATCCAGACCCTCCCCGAGATTACCGCCTACCTCTAGTAAGAGAAGGGGAAGAAACTGAAAAGAGGGGGGTCATGCCCCCCCTCTTTCTTAATTACCGCCTTCCGGTAGAGGGATGAGTCCTCCAGGTCAGTGCCGAAACTACCCGCCGGAGTGCCCGGGGGCATTGCCCAGCGTCTTGCCGATGGGGGTGCTGATGTAATTCTTCACCACCTTGCGGAAGTGGTAGCCGTAGATGGCCAGGCTCACCGAAATGGGGAAGACGCGGGGGCGCTTGAGCAGGCTGGAGATGAGCAGCCGCCAGTAGTACCGCCGGCCCTTCTCCTTGAACCCCAGCACCCATATCGAGCGGAAAAACGCCCGCACGTGGTAGTACTGCAGATTACCCTGTCGTTTTTGCGGCCGGTACTCCCGGAGGAAGGTCTTCACCCGCTCGTAGTAGGGCCGGGGGGAGTAGATGGTGTCCAGGATGTGCCGGTAGCCGTTAATCAGCGTCTCATAGTTCATCCGGGGGACAAAGTTCAGCGAGCAGTCGGTATTATCGCCACTGGCGTTATGGAGGAGACGGTTCTCGCTCTTCAAGCGGTGGTACAGCTTGGTGCCCGGCAGGGCACTGAGCAGGCCGACCATGGCGGTAGCGATGCCGCTGCTCTGGATGAAGCTTATCTGACTCTTGAAGATGGAGACGGGGTCATTATCAAAGCCGACGATGAAGCCCCCCTGTACCTCCAGCCCCTGGTTCTGCATCCGCTTGACCGAGGCCACCAGGTCTCTTTTCTGGTTCTGGGCCTTACCGCATTCCACCAGGCTTTCCTCGTTGGGGGTCTCGATACCGATGAAGACGGTGTTAAAGCCGGCATCAACCATGAGCCGCATCAGCTCCTCGTCGTCGGCCAGGTTCACCGAGGCCTCCGTGGACAGGGCGAAGGGGTGCTTGCGCTGCCTTGCCCAGGCTACCATCGCCGGCAGCACCTCGGTCTTCAGCTTGCGCCGGTTGCCGATAAAGTTATCATCAACGATGAAAACGCCGCCCCGCCAGCCGGTCCGGTAGATGGCCTCCAGCTCGGCCAGCATCTGGTCCTTATCCTTGGTGCGCGGGTTACGCCCGTTGAGCAGGACGATATCGCAGAACTCACAGTTGAAGGGGCATCCCCGCGAGTACTGGATGCTCATCGAGGAGTACTTTTTCATGTCAATCAGCGACCACAGGGGTACCGGCGTCCGGGTGATGGGCGGCCACTCGTTTGAGGTATAGACCGGCCGGGCTGCACCACGGGCCAGGTCCGCCAGGAAGAGGGGCAGGGTGACCTCGGCCTCGTTGAGCACAAAGTGGTCCACGCCGGCAAACTCTTCGTGGCCGGTGGTAAAGAGGGGGCCGCCGGCGACGATTCTGGTGCCGAGCCTCTGGCAACGGGCGATGACCTCCCGCACCGAGTCCTGCTGCACCACCATGGCGCTGATGAAAACGTAGTCCGCCCAGCGGATGTCCTCGTCGGTGAGGCCGGTGACATTCAAGTCCACCAGCTTCTTCTCCCACTCTCCCGGGACCATGGACGCCACGGTGAGCAGGCCCAGCGGCGGGAAAGACGCCTTCTTGGCGGCAAACTTGAGGGCGTGCCGAAAACTCCAGAAGGTGTCCGGATACCTGGGGTAAACCATCAGTATTTTCAAAACGGCCTCCAAACCAGAGACTTTAGCTCTTAGGTTCATTATAGCATATTTGTTCTACCCGCCCCACCCCACCCTGCCGGATGGCAGGGGCTTTACCCCAGTAAAGCACAATACCGCCGTAAAATCAAAGCCTGGCGCCTGAAAGATGGCACCTAATTTTTCTGGGGGTTAACCCCCAATTTTTTTAGGGGGGCTTATTTTAGGGTAACCTCACCCCCTCGTGTCCTTTTAGAAATCCATCCCCCTAACCCCCTTCCTTTAGCAAAGGAAGGGGGA
>JAZDIY010000087.1:0-2759 GCA_043804445.1 Chloroflexota bacterium
AGCCGCCTCAAGGCCATCGCCAAACGGCAGGCGGAAACCGAGGCCGAGCTGAGGGCCCTGGGCGACCGGCTGGAGGGCCAGGAGTTCCACCTCAAGAGCCGGGCGGGGGCCAAGGACAAGCTCTACGGCTCCATTACCAGCGCCGATATCGCCGCCGAGCTGGAACGGGCCGCCGGCCTGGTGGTGGACAAGAGAAAGGTGGAGATGGGCGAACCCATCCGCCAGCTCGGCAGCCACGAGGTGGTCATCCGGCTGGGTAAAGACATCACCACCAGGATAAAGGTAACCGTCAGCGGGGAGGAGACCGCCAAAGGGGCCAGGTCGGAGGCGGAGGTCGAGGCGGATACCCAGGCCGAAGCCACCGCCAAAGCTGAGGCCACTACCGTGGCCGAGGCGGAGGGCACGGAGTAGAGGAGGAGGGTGTACCAGAATAAGCTGCCCCCCCATGACATCGATGCCGAGGAAGCGGTCAGCGGCTCCCTGCTGATTGACGGGCACGCCATCTACAAGGTCAGCGGGTTCCTGCAGCCGGCGGACTTCTATGCCGAGGCCAACCGCGAGATATACGGCGCCTGCCTCACCCTCTACGAGCGCAACGAGGCCATCAACCAGATTACGGTGGCCCAGGAGCTGGCCCGGCGGGAAAAACTGGAGCCCTGCGGGGGAGCGGCCTACCTGAGCCAGCTGGTAGCCGGCTGCCCCACCTCGCTGGACATCGAGCACTACGCCCAGATTGTCTACCGCCTGTCGGTGATGCGCCAGCTTATCACCGCCGCCGGCCAGATTACCGGCATCGGCTACGCCGCTGACCCCGACGTTGAGGCCAGCCTGGACCGGGCCGAGGACACCCTCTTCAAGCTGCGACGGGGGCAGATTTCCCGGGACTTCATCCACATCCGCCAGATACTGGACAAATACTTCGAGCCGGCGCCTCCCCCGGATGTGGCCGCCGGCGAACCGATACCCCATGTGCTGTCTGCCTTTCACCGGCTGGACGAGTTCCTGGGCGGCTTCCAGCGGGACGACCTGATTATCGTAGCCGGACGCCCCAGCATGGGCAAGACCACCCTTGCCCTCAGCGTGGCAGCCAACGCCGCCGTGGAACAGGGGGCCTGCGTGGCCCTGTTCAGCCTGGAGATGGCCCGGGACATGCTGGTGCACCGCATGCTCTCCAGCAAGTCCGGCGTCAACTCCCGGCGCATCCACCTGGAGCTGTATAACGAGGACGAGGAAAAGAAGATCATGGAGGCCATCGGCACCCTGGCCGAGGCCCCGATATATATCGACGATTCCCCCCAGCTGCGCATCGCCGAACTACGCTCCAAGGCCCGCCGCCTCCGGCTGGAGCGGGGCCACCTGGACCTGATTATCGTGGACTACCTGCAGCTGTTGCAGGGCGAGGGCCGGGGGGAGAACCGTGTTCAGGAAATCGGCTACATCTCCCGCTCCCTGAAGGCCATCGCCCGCGAGCTCAACGTGCCGGTCATCGCCGTATCCCAGCTCAGCCGGGCCGTGGAGTGGCGGGCCTCCCACCGCCCGCAGCTGTCCGACCTGCGGGAGAGCGGCAGCATCGAGCAGGACGCCGACGTGGTCATGTTCATCTACCGGGATGACTATTATTTCACAGAAGAGGAGTGGGCCAGCCAGTCCCCGGACAAGCCCTACCCCAGGGGCATGGCCAACATCATCATCGCCAAGCACCGCAACGGGCCCACCGGGGAGATTGACCTGCACTTCTCGCCCCAGACGGCCAAGTTCGAGGACATCACCACCGCCACCACCGAAGAGCCGAGCCTATTATGAAGCAGTTCAGCGGTTTCCCGGCCCGGATGCGGTTCACCCCGATACCGGACTACTTCTTCAGCGCCCTGCTGCCCTATATCAGCGACGTTAACGAGCTCAAAGTCACCCTGCACCTGCTCCGGCTCCTCCACCACCAGCGGGGCTACCCGCGCCTGGTTACCCGCGGTGAGCTGCGGGCCGATAAGGGCCTGATGCTGGGCCTCACCACCGCGGAGACCCTGGACGGTGCCCTGGAAATGGCCACCCGGCGGGGTACTTTTTTACACCTGGTGCTGGAGACCGCCGGGGGGCCGGAGACCGTCTACCTGCTGAACACCGGCCCCGACCGGGAGGCCCTGGCCAGGATTAAAAGCGGTGAGCTCCCCGTAGCCGGGCTGGAGGCGGGGCCGCCCGCCCGTCCGGAGGCCCCCGGGGAGCTGCCCGACATCTTCAGCCTCTACGAGCAGAACATCGGCATGCTCACCCCGCTGGTCGCCGAGGAGCTGCGGGAAGCCGAAAAGATATACCCGGAAAGCTGGATCCAGGACGCCATCAGAGAGGCCGTCAAACAGAACAAACGCAAGTGGGGCTACGTGGCCGCCATTCTGGAGCGCTGGTCCACCGAGGGCAGGAGTGATGGAACACATCAGCGAGATTCTGCGCCACCGGCAGGCCCGGACAAATATTTCAAGGGCAAATACGGACATATGGTCCGGGGCTGAGGAGGCGGCGGAGCCGCCCCCCTGTCCCATCTGCCGGGGGGTGGGCTTCGTTTACGCCGACGTGCCGCTGGGCGACGCCGACTTCGGCAAGGCCGTGCCCTGCCGCTGCGCCCTGAAGACCTCGGCCAGGGAGCAGCGGGCCCGCCTGGAGAGCTACAGCCAGCTGGGGGCCCTGACCCGGCTTACCTTCGCCAACCTGCTCCCCCACGGCCGCAGCGGTGACCCCGCCGACCAGGAGCAGTTCAGCCGTGCCTT
>JAZDIY010000088.1:0-4566 GCA_043804445.1 Chloroflexota bacterium
GGGGTGGCGGTGAGCGTCAGGGACAGTGACGAGGCCGTCCCTCTTTTTGACCGGATACTGGTGGTCCATTACGTGCTCCAGGCCAGCGGTACGCCCCTGACGGGCAGGGTGGTCTCCTACAAAGAGCTGCCGGGGGGCAGCACCTACTTCCCCAACTTCTCCCAGCGGGCGATACGCCCCATCCTGAAAAACTTCGGGGCGGCCCCGGAGCGGCTGGTAGCGGTGGCGGCGGCCCTGGGGGGGCAGCCGGTGGACTACGGCGATGTGGCGGTCACCGTTAGCGGTTTTCCCCGGGTGCCGGTGACGGTGGTGCTGTGGCGGGGCGACGAGGAGTTCCCCCCCGATGGGAACCTGCTCTTTGACGGCTCGGTGATGGACTACCTCTCCACCGAGGACGTTAATGTCCTCAGTGAGTCCCTGGCCCACCGTCTGGTGAGACTGCTTAAAGAAGGCAGCGGATAATGCCCGCCGGGTATTATCATCAGGGCTGCCCCTACAACGGCTCTTGTGGTAGAATAGGCTGATGTCTTTTGCCGAGAAGCAGCGCCGGGCCCGCGCCGAGTGGGCGGCCTGGCAGCAGGGAAATGAGCCACGGATACTGGTCGGCGCCGCCAGCTGCGGCCAGACCGGTGCCCCGGCGGTGACGGCGGCCCTTAGGGATGCCCTGGCCCGGCACAAGATTAAGGCCACGGTTACCCCGGTGGGCGGCCTCGGCCTGTGCTATGCCGAGCCGATGGTGGGCATCATCAAGCCGGGCCACCCCCGGGTCACCTACGGCCCGGTTACCCCGGCAACGGCGGCGGCCCTGGTCGAGGACTGGCTGGTGGGTGATAACCCCCGCCCCGACCTGGCCCTGGGCACCAGCGGCGAGGGTAGCCTCGCGGGCATCCCGCCCCTGGCCGAATTGCCCATGCTCCGGCCCCAGCGGCGGGTGGCCCTGCGCCACGGCGGCCTGATTGACCCGGAGAGCCTCAATCACTACCTGGCCCACGGTGGCTATGAGGGCCTGGGCCGGGCCCTGGAGATGACACCGGAAGCGGTGGTCGAAGCCGTCAGACGGGCGGGCTTGCGCGGTGCCGGTGGGGCCGGCTATCCCGCCGGCCAGAAGTGGGAAATCGCCCGCCGGGCCCCCGGCGGGGTGAAGTATATCATCGCCAACGCTCACGATACCGACCCGGTGGCCTTTGCCGGCCGGTATCTGCTGGAAAGCGACCCCCACGCCGTCCTGGAAGGGATGCTCATCGGGGCCTACGCCGTGGGGGCCGGTGAGGGGTATCTCTACCTCCACCCGGAGTACCGCCTGGCGGAGGCGCGCCTGCGGCTGGCCCTGGAGCAGATGGCCGCTGCTGAACTGGGGGGGGAGCGTATTTTAGGCTCTGATTTCAGCTGCCGCCTCCATATCGTCTCGGGCAGCCCGGAGGCGGTCTGCGGTGAGGAAACGGCCCTCATCGCCTCGATGGAGGGCCGCCCCGCCGTGCCCCGTCCCCGCCCGCCCTATCCCGACGAGTCCGGCCTGTGGCACCGGCCCACCGTGGTCAACAGCGTGGAGACCTGGAGCAAGGTGCCGGCTATCCTGGCCGGGGGGGGCCAGGGCTACCGGGATACCAAGCTCTGCTGTCTGGGTGGTGAGGTGGCCCGCTGCGGTCTGGTGGAGGTGCCCCTGGGCATGCCGCTGCGGCAGATTATTGATGACATCGGCGGGGGTATGGCGGTGGGGCGGAACTTAAAAGCGGTGCAGGTGGGTGGCTTCGGGGGCAGCTGCTTCCCCGAAAGCCAACTGGACCTGCCGCTGGACTACCCGTCGTTCAAAGAGGCCGGTGCCATGATAGGTTCCGGCAGTATCATGGTCATGGCGGAGGACAGCTGTATGGTGGATGTCGCCGCCCGCTCCCTGGCGGCTACCTCGGCGGCGGCCTGCGGCAAGTGTGCGCCGGGGCGTCTGGGTACGCGTCAGATGCGGGATATCATGCTCAACATCACCGCCGGCCGGGGAGAGCCGGATGACCTGGCGACACTGGAGGAGCTGGGCCGGGTGGTCCGGGCCGCTTCGCTATGCGGCCTGTGCGCCGCCGGGGCCAACCCGGTGCTGTCCACCATCAGCCACTTCCGGGACGAATATGAGGCCCACATCACGGAAAAAAGGTGCCCCACCGGGGCTTGCCGTATGCTCGTCACCCCGGCCGGTGGGGTAGCCGTAACTTAAGGAGGGCGCCGTGGAGACAATCAGGCTGACGATTGACGGTAGGGAGGTCGCCGTTGCCGAGGGGCTGACGGTGCTGGAGGCGGCTACGGCGGCGGGTATCTACATTCCCGCCCTCTGCTACCACCCCATGCTCTCCACCGACGGCTCCTGCGGGCTCTGTCTGGTGGAGAGTATCGGGCACCTGGAGCCGGTTACTGCCTGCACCACGCGGGTGTTTCCCGGCATGGTGGTGCATACCGATACCCCCCGCCTCGCCGGGGCAAGGCGGGAGGCCCTCAAGAAGATCCTGGCCTACCATCCCTGCGCCTGCCTCACCTGTAACCGCCGCCGGCGCTGTGAGCCCCATGACATCTGCCTGCGCAACGTGGCGGTTACCCAGCGCTGCGTCCTCTGCCCCTATAACGGGCAGTGCCAGCTGCAGCAGGTGGTGGACTACCTGGGGCTGGAGGGTGAGGAGTTCAGCTACACCTACCGGGGGCTGCCGGTGGAGCGGGACAACCCGCTCTACGAGCGTGACCTGAACCTGTGCATCGGCTGCTCGCGCTGTGTCAAGGTCTGTGAGGAGGTGCGGGGCATCAAGGCCATCGCCATGGTGGACTACGGGGACTACCGCCTGCCCCAGCCGGCGGACGGCCAGTCCCTGGCCACTTCCGGCTGCAAGTACTGCTGTGCCTGCGTGGAGGTCTGCCCCACCGGGGCCCTCATTGATAAGGACGCCAAGTACCGCCCCGGCGTGGAGCGCCAGACGCTGACCAACCCCTGCAGCTACGCCTGCCCGGCCCATATTGATGTCCCCCGCTACGTCCGTCTCTGCGGCGAGGGCAAGTTCGCCGAGGCCCTGGCGGTCATCCGGGAGAAGGTACCCTTCCCCGGGGTGCTGGGCCGGGTCTGCGTCCACCCCTGTGAGACGGCCTGCCGCCGCGGCGGCCTGAACGAGGCCATCTCCATCAAGGCCCTCAAGCTGGCGGCTTCCGAGCGCGATGACGGGGCCTGGCGAAACCAGGTAAGAAAATCCCCGCCGACGGGCAAGCGGGTGGCCGTGGTGGGGGCCGGCCCGGCCGGCCTGACCGCCGCCGGCTACCTGGCCAAGCTGGGGCACGCCGTGACCGTTTTTGAGGCCCTGCCGGTGGCCGGGGGCATGATGCGGGTGGGCATCCCCGACTACCGCCTGCCGCCGGAGAAGCTGGAGGCCGAGATTGCCGAGATTGTCCGGGCCGGGGTGGAGATTAAGTTGAACCACCGGGTGGAGTCTCTGGACCGCCTCTTCGATGAGGGCTACCAGGCTATCTTCGTCGCCCCGGGGGCCCACCGCGGCCAGAAGATGGGCATGGAGGGGGAGGACACCCCCGGGGTGGTTGACGGGGCGACCTTCCTGCGCCAGGTGAGTCTGGGCGAGCCGGTAGTGGTGGGGAAGCGGGTGGCCGTCATCGGCGGCGGCAACGTGGCCATCGATTCGGCCCGTACCGCCCTCAGGCTGGGGGCCAAGAAGGTGGCCATCGTCTACCGCCGTACCCGGGCGGAGATGCCGGCCAGTGACGAGGAGGTGGAGGCCGCCCTGGCCGAGAACATTGAGCTGATGTTCCTGGCCGCGCCCTGCCGGATAAGCCATGCCGGCGACCGGCTTAGCCTGGCCTGCGACCGGATGCAGCTCGGTGAGCCGGATGCCAGCGGGCGGCGGCGGCCGATACCCATCAAGGGGGGTGGTTTTGCCCTGGATTATGATACCATTATCGCCGCCATCGGCCAGGTGCCGGATATCCCGGAGCAGTTCAACCTGAAGCTGGGGCGGGGTAACACCATCCGGGCCAGCCAGGAGACGCTGGCCACCAGCCGCAAGGGGGTTTTCGCCGGGGGTGACGCCGTGAGCGGCCCGGCGGCGGTCATCCAGGCCATCGCCGCCGGCCGGCAGGCGGCCAGCTCCATGGATAAGTACCTGGGCGGTACCGGGGACATTACCGAGGTGCTGGCCCCGGCCGACGAGTTCAGCCCCTGCGTGGGTAAGACCGATGGCTTCTTTGACCGGAAGCGGGCGGTAATGCCGGAGCTGCCGGTAAAGCAGCGGACGGGCCGCTTTGTTGAGGTGGAGCTCGGCTACGATGACGGGGCCGCCCGGCAGGAGGGCCAGCGCTGCCTGCAGTGCGCCGTCCGCTGCCGCCTGACGCCGCCGCCGTTGCCACCGAAGCAGGGCCGGAGCCAGTTCCGCCCGCAGGCGGCCGGGGTATAGCCATGGCGGATATTGAACTTACCATTGACGGGGCCAGGGTCAGCGTCGCCCCGGGGACGATGGTACTGGCGGCGGCGGAACGGGCGGGGGTCTACATCCCCACCCTGTGCCATGACCCGGACCTGGAGCCTTACGGGGG
>JAZDIY010000089.1:0-7891 GCA_043804445.1 Chloroflexota bacterium
CATGATTGCCCTGACCCTGGGCATCGACCACCGCTGTCTGGACGGCGTCATCGGGGCCCGTTTCCTGGGCAGAGTGAGAGACCTGATTGAAAACCCGTCAGAGCTCTTCCCCCAGGTCAAGGATAAAATTTAGGCAGGATAGAGAGATGACTTCAGCTAAAAGCCTGATTATCATCGGCGGCGGGGTGGCCGGCTACGTGGCGGCCATCCGGGCCGCCCAGCTGGGCGGTCAGGTTACCCTGGTGGAGAAGGACGCCCTGGGGGGGACCTGCCTCAACCGGGGCTGTATTCCGACCAAGGCCCTGCTCCAGTCAGCGGCAGTGCTGTGGCAGACCAAACGGGCCGCCGACTTCGGGGTAAAGGTATCCCCACCCACCCTGGACTTCGGCACCGTGGCCCGGCGCAAGGACGCCATCGTCCAGCAGCTGGTGGCCGGGGTGACCACCCTGATGAAGAAGAACAAGGTCCGGGTAATCAAGGGGAGCGGCACCATCGTGGCCCCCGGCCGGGTCAAGGTAGACAGCGGCGAGGAAATCAGCGGTGATGCCATCCTGGTGGCCACCGGCTCGCGGCCGGCCACCGTGCCCATACCCGGTGTTGACCAGCCGGGGGTGATTACCAGCGACCAGGCCCTGGCCCTCACCGAGCTGCCGGCCAGTGTGGTGATTATCGGGGGTGGGGTCATCGGCCTGGAGTTTGCCCAGCTCTGGCACCGCCTGGGGGTAAAGGTAACGGTGGTGGAGATGATGCCCCAGGTGCTGCCCAACGAGGACAGCGAGGTGGCCAAGATGCTGGAGGCCCTGCTCACCGACGAGGGCATCGCCATCTTCACCGGGGCCAGGGTAAACGCCATTAAAACGGCCAGCAGCGGGCAGGTAGTCGCCTTCACCAGCCAGGACGAGGCCAGAGAGGTCACCGCGGAGAGGGTCATGGTGGCGGTGGGGCGCCGGCCCAACAGCGATAACCTGGGGCTGGAGGCCCTGGGGGTCTCCCTGGAAAAGGGTAACATTGTTGTTGACGAGTACCTGGCCACCGGTGTGGCCGGGGTCTATGCTGCCGGTGACGTGCTGGGGGGCATCATGCTGGCCCACAAGGCCATGGCTGACGGGCGGGTGGCCGCCCAGAACGCCCTCGGCTCGCCCACCGAGGCGGACTACCGGGCGGTGCCCCGTTGCGTTTATACCTCACCGGAGGTGGCCGCCGTCGGCCTCACCGAATCCCAGGCCAAGGCCAAGTACCCCCGGGTACAGGTAGGCCGCTTCCCCTTCAAGGCCAACGGCAAGGCCCTGATACTGGGGGAGAGCGAGGGCATGGTCAAGGTCATCGCCGATGCCGAGTACGGTGAGCTGCTGGGGGTGGCCATACTGGGGCCCCACGCCACCGACCTGATTGCCGAGGCTACCCTGGGGATAAGCCTGGAGGCCACCTTCAAGGACCTGGCCGGGGCCATCCACGCCCACCCCACCCTGGCCGAGGCGGTGATGGAAGCCGCCCTCGCCGTGGAGGGGGGCGCCGTTCACCTTTAAAGGCTACCCTTCAAGCGCTAAGGCCCGCCGCCGGCTGGTGCCCCGTCGGTCTTAACAATACCGCCAACACCACAGTCAGCAGACCGAACCCGGCCAGTATCAGGAAAGCCGGCCCGTAAGCTCCGTACCGGTCAAAGATTATCCCGGGCAGCACGGCGCCGATGGCGCCGCCCATCTCGTGCCAGAAGTTGGTCGCCCCGAAGATAGCCCCGTGGGCCCCGGTGCCGAAGAGCTCGGCCAGGTAGGGAGAGATGACGGCGTAAACACCGCCGTGGGCCAGCCCGTAGAGGGATGCCGCCAGGTAGAGCACCCACAGCTCCCGGGCGGAGTACAGCCAGAACATGGCCACGGTGAGCAGCACGAAGTTGGCCACCATGGCCAGCTTGTTGCCCAGCCTATCGGCCACCACCCCCATGGCAATCCGGCCCACGATACTCACCCCGCCGAAAACGCTGATGGTGGTGGCGGCTATGGCCGGCGAGAAGCCCAGGTCGGTGGCATAGGGGGCCAGGTGCACCACCACGGCCTTCATGCAGACGCCGGCCAGGAAAAAGGCGCCGCTGAGTATCCAGATGGGCCGGGCAGAGATGGCCTCCCGCAGCGAAATATCATTGGTCGCCACCGGGGACAGCGCCGCTACCTCTGCCGACCAACCGTAGGCCTTGAGCCCGGCCTGAGCGGGGTCCCGCTTCAGCAGCAGGGCGGCGGCGGTGATGATTACCAGCGAAGCCCAACCCATAATGGCGTAGGACGACCGCCAGCCGTAGCTGGTAATCAGCCAGCCAGCCAGCAGCGGCCAGACCAGTATGCCCAGACCACCGCCGCAGACCACCAGGCCGGCCATCAACCCCCGGCCCCGGATAAACCACCGGGCCGTGGTCGTCATCAGGGGGATGAAGGAAGCCCCCATACCGATACCAATCATCAGCCCGTAGAAGAGATACATCTGCCAGGCGCTGTCCACCCGCGACATCAGCAGGTAACCGGCCCCCAGAAACAGGCCGGAAACGGCCACCACCAGCTTCGGCCCCAGGCGGTCCGTCAGCCAGCCGGCGATGAAGCTCAAGGGGCCGCGCAGCAGGGTGCTCAGCGAGAAGGCCCCGGAGGTTACCGCCCTGGCCCAGCCGAACTCCGCCGACAGCAGGGGTAAGAAAACCCCGAAGGTGTTATAGGTGCCCCACATCATCACCATGCTGAAGAAGCTGGCCAGGGCGATGGTGTAGCCGTAGAAGAATCTGGGGGACTTAGCCCGGTTCAAACCGAGTCTCCTTTTTCAGGGTTAACGGCCTAGTATAACATATCATGCCCGGTGATGCCCGCGATGGCTGGCTCAAACGGTTTCATGCTATATTATGGTTGATGAGATGCCTCTCCGCGGCCAGGCCAACCACCTGCCGGGTCTACGACCTGGGGCGGGCGGGTTACCGGCAGACCTGGCAGCTCCAGCAGCGGCTAGCCGTCGCCCGAATCGAGGGAAAGGTGGCTGACCTGCTGCTGCTGGTGGAGCACCCGCCGGTGTTCACCGTGGGCAAGGCCGGAGCGGGGCAGAACATAATGGTGCCCCCCCAACGGCTGTCCGGCGAGGGCATCCCCCTGTACTACGTTGACCGCGGCGGCGACGTCACCTATCACGGGCCGGGGCAGGTGGTCGGCTACCCCATCCTGCACCTCAGGGAAAGGGGGCTGGACCTCCACCGGTACGTCTGGTGTCTGGAGGAGGTCATCATCCGCACACTGGCTGGCCTGAGCATCGGCGCCGGCCGCCGGGCGGGCCATCCCGGTGTCTGGCTGGGGGAGCAGAAGGTGGCCGCCATCGGCGTGCGGGTCAGTCACTGGGTGGCCAGCCACGGCTTTGCCCTCAACGTCAACATTGACCTGACCCCCTTCAACTACATCCGTCCCTGCGGCCTGGAGCCGGGGGCCGTCACCTCGTTGCGGGCCAGGACGGGGCAGTCTATCCCCCTGGAGACCGTAAAAAACGGCCTGACGGGACACTTCTCCACCGTTTTTCAGACTGACACGGAGACAGCCTCACCCAGAGACCTGGTACTTGCCGATGAGCCGTAAGCACCCCGCCTGGCTGCAGAAGAAAGGCCCCTCCCCGGAGGTGCTGGCCCGGATGAAGAGCTGGCTCGACGGGCTGGCCCTGCACACCGTCTGCGAGAGCGCCCGGTGCCCCAACCAGGGGGAATGCTTCAGCCGGGGGACGGCCACCTTTCTGATTCTGGGCGACCGCTGCACCCGCCACTGCCGTTTCTGCGCCGTGGCCCACGGTAACCCCCTCGCCCTGGATACCGATGAGCCTTACCGGGTAGCCGAAGCAGTAACCAGCCTAGGCCTGAGTCACGCCGTCATCACCTCGGTAACGCGGGATGACCTGGCTGACGGTGGGGCCGGCCACTTCGCCGATACGGTGACAGCCGTCCGGCAGGCCAGCCCCGGCACCACCATTGAGGTGCTGGTCCCCGATTTTCAGGGCTCGGCGGCGGCCCTGGCTACGCTCATGGCCAGCTCACCGGACATCGTCAACCACAACCTGGAGACGGTACCCCGCCTCTACGACACGGTGAGGCCGGAGGCCAGCTACCGGCGCTCCCTGGGGCTCCTTGAGCGGGCCAAAACGATAGACCGCCGGACGGTGACCAAGTCCGGGCTGATGCTGGGGCTGGGGGAAAGCCGTGACGAGGTGCTGGCGGTGATGGCCGACCTGCGCCGGGTGAACACCGACCTGCTGACCCTGGGCCAGTACCTGCCCCCGACGGCACAGCATATCCCGCTGGCCCGCTACGTCACCCCGGCGGAGTTTGACGACCTGGCGGCGGTGGGGCGGGGGATGGGCTTCCGGGCCGTGGCCTCGGGGCCCTTCGTGCGCAGCTCCTTCCATGCCGCAGAACTGCTACAAGACCTGAAGGGCGAAAGTAAAATATACCCTCCCCCTTCATCAGGGGGAGGGTATTAGCTTGACATAACACCAGACAGGGGCCCCAAATGACCGGTGGCTATCTACCCTTGTAGACCGGCTTGCGTTTCTCCAGGAAGGCGGTCACCCCTTCTTTACAGTCCTCGGTAAGATAGCAGATGCTCTGGGCCTTGGACTCCAGCTCCATCATGGCGGCCAGGTCCATCCCCAACGAACGGTTGAGCGAGTCCTTGGTGAGAGCAATGGCCGTGGGAGCTGCCCGGGTGAGGGTGGCGGCCAGATCGTATACCGTCGGCTCCAGAAGCTCCGGGGCTACCACCCGGTTTACCATACCCATCTGCAGCGCCTCGGCCGCCCCCACCATCCGGTTGGTGAAAAACAGCTCACTGGCCCGGACCATGCCCACCAGGCGGGGCAGCAGGTAGGTGGCCCCGTTATCCGGGTGCAGGCCGATGGCAGTAAATCCCGGGCTGAAGCGGGCTTTCTCGGAGGCGATGATGATGTCGCCGGCCAGGGCATAGCTGAAGCCACCCCCCACCGCCGCCCCGTTGACGGCGCTGATGACCGGCTTGGCCATCGTCCGCAGGTTAAAGACAATGGTATTTACCTTATTCATGTACTCCCTTATCTCGGCGGTATTGGTCAGCCCCAGGAAGGGATAGACCAGGTCCGCCCCGGCGCAGTAGGCCTGGCCCGCCCCGGTGGTAACTACTACCTTGACCGTATCATCATCCTTCAGTTCGCCTACCACCACCACGAGCCTGTCCAGCAATTCCCGGTTCAAGGCATTCAGGTTCTCCGGCCGGTTGTAGGTAACCGTGGCAATCCCCTTTTCCTTCTTAACAAGTACTACTGGTTGCTCCATTAAGGCCTCCTTTTCTTTTTCACTCCCAGTATACCCAAGCGCCGGTCAGAAGACAAGGACTTTGCCTTAGCCGCCAGCCTAGAGATTGCACTGGAGGCGGGTTGCTGGTATAATAGCCCCGTTGACAGTTGGTTTTAGACACTCGGCGACAGGGTTTAGCACCAGGGTGGTAAAACCTCTCGTACCCGGACAGGGTGGGAGGTTTTAATTTAGCCCGCGGCAGAAGGACGGTAATTCATGGTTCCCGGTAACGAGACACCGGACGCTGCAGACCGGAAAACGGAGATAATGAGGCACTCCGCCTCCCATGTCATGGCGGCGGCGGTGCTGGCCATGTTCCCGGAGGCCAGGCTGGGCATCGGCCCGGCCATTGAAAACGGCTTCTACTATGACTTCGATTTACCCCGCCCCCTCACCCCGGACGACCTGCCCAAAATTGAAGCCGGGATGAAGCGGATCATCGCCACCGACGAGCCTTTCGTGAGGGAAGAGGTCAGTAAAGCCGAGGCACGGCAGCGGCTGGCCGGCCAGCCCTACAAGCTGGAGCTGCTTGACGATATCGCCGACGAGACGGTCAGCCTGTACCGGCAGGGTGCCTTCGTTGACCTGTGCCGGGGCCCCCACCTCAAGTCCACCGGCCAGATAAAGGCGGCCAAGCTCATCAACGTGGCCGGGGCCTACTGGCGGGGCGACGAGCACCGCCCCATGCTGCAACGGATATACGGGGTGGCTTTCGATACCCCGGAGGCCCTGGAGAGCCACCTGCAAAGGCTGGAGGAGGCCGCCCGCCGCGACCACCGCAAGCTGGGCCGCGAGCTGGAGCTGTTCAGCCTCCACGAGGAGGCGGGGCCCGGCCTGGTGCACTGGCACCCCAAGGGAGCGGTGATACGCCGCATCATCGAGGACCTGTGGCGCCGCGAGCACGTCAAGCGGGGCTACGACATCGTCTACACCCCCCACATCGCCAAGGTAGATTTATGGAAGACCAGCGGTCACTGGGAGTTCTACCGTGACTACCTGTACAGCCCCATGGAGGTGGAGGGGCAGGAGTACATCATCAAACCAATGAACTGCCTGGGGCACATCCTCATCTACAAGACCCGCCTGCACAGCTACCGCGAGCTGCCCCTGCGCTACGCCGAGCTGGGGACGGTCTACCGCTACGAGCGCTCCGGGGTGCTGCACGGCCTCTCCCGGGTGCGGGGCTTCACCCAGGATGACGCCCACATCTTCTGCCGTTTTGACCAGCTGGAAGACGAGGTAGCCGGGGTCTTGGACCTGGCCATGTTCATGATTACCACCTTCGGCTTCGGCAACTACAGCGTCACCCTCTCCACCCGGCCGGAAAAGTACACCGGCAGCCTGGAAGTATGGGAGATGGCCACCGCCACCCTGAAGGGGGCCCTGGCCCGCCGCGGCATTGACTATAAAGTGGACCCGGGTGAGGGTGCTTTCTACGGGCCCAAGATTGACATTAAGTTTGAGGGCTGGCAGGGGCCGACCATCCAGGTGGACTTCAACCTCCCCCAGCGCTTCGAGGTCACCTACATCGGAGAGGACGGGCGGGAGCAGCCAGTGGCCATGGTGCACCGCACCGTGCTGGGCAGCATGGAGCGCTTTCTGGCCTCGCTGATTGAATACTACGGCGGGGCCTTCCCGGTATGGCTGGCCCCGGTGCAGGTGGTCATCATCCCGGTGGCGGACCGCCACCTTGAATACGCCCAGAAACTGGCCGCCGAACTCAGACAGGACGAGGTGCGGGTGGAGGTCGACGCCCGCTCGGAGAGGATGAACCTCAAAATCCGGCAGGCCCAGATGGACAAGGTACCCTACATGCTGGTGGTCGGCGACCAGGAGGTTGCCGCCAACACCGTATCCGTTCGCTCCCGCCGGGGGGAGCAGCTGGCGGCGCAGACCCTGAACGGCTTCAAGGAAACCCTCCAGCAGATAATCGTAGACAAGTCCAATGTTTAAGGTTATAATTGATTGTGCTTGAGAAATATGATATAGTGTGTCGCTGCCCGACTGGACATACCGCAGGAGGTAATAAGGGACATAATTAAGAACCTCAGAGTAAACGAGAAAATAAAAACCAAGGAAGTCCGCCTGGTGGGGGAAAAGGGCGAGCAGCTGGGTATCATGCCTATGTACCAGGCCCTGGAGACCGCCAAAAAGAATAACCTTGACCTGGTAGAGGTGGCTCCCACGGCAGAACCACCGGTCTGCCGCCTGCTTGATTACGGCAAATATAAGTATGAGCAGACCAAGAAAGAACGGGAACAGCGGCGGAGCCAGCGGACTTCGCTACTGAGGGAGATACGGCTACGGCCCAAGATCGGCACACACGATTTTGATGCCAAGGCCAGGACCGCCAAGAAACTACTGGAGGGTGGAGACAAGCTACAGGTAACCATACTGTTCCGGGGGCGTGAGATTACTCATCCCGAGCTGGGTTTAAAGCTGCTGCAGAGAATGACGGAGACGCTGAACGAAACGGCGGTTATTTTTGCCGGCGTTGGCGAAAGAACTAGGGAAGGCAACGACCTTTACCACGAAATGAAAGGATCGGGAGTTTTAAAT
>JAZDIY010000090.1:0-3272 GCA_043804445.1 Chloroflexota bacterium
TACGCGGCGCCAGCTTTCCCACTGGCAGCAGGAGAAAAAGAGACAGCGGTGGATTATAGGTGTTGGGGCTTTTCTCGTGGCCGCGACCATCATCATCGTGGGCGCCGGCTGGTACGTTAACCAGTACCGACCGCTGCACCAGACGGTGCTTGAGGTAAACGGCAAAAAGTATAGCATGAACTACTACGTCAAAGCCATGGAGTATTACAGTCAGAACTATACCGGTGGCTCGACGCTGTCCTTCGCTGACAATGTAGCCCAGCTTATCGTACGATACGAGCTGGCCAAAGAGGGTGCCGCCAAACTGGGCATAGCGGTAAACTCGGATAACGTGACCGAGATAATGAAGCAGCACCAGCCGCCGGTTGACTCTCGTTACCGTAATCTGGTGAGCAACGAGGTTTTGACCCGGCAGCTTATTGATGAACACTTCGACCAGGAAGTACCGCAGAGCGCGGTGCAACGGCACATCATGGCCATGCTGCTGGAGAGCCAGCAACAGGCTGAAACGGCCAGAAGCCGGCTGGAGACCAGCGATAACTTTACCGCCGTGGCCACCGAACTGTCCTTAGAGCCGATTTCCCGGTTCACTGGCGGGGACCTGGGCTGGCTACCCATGGGCGTGCTGCCGGCACTACTGGGTAACGATACGCTCGAAAACGCCGCCTTTCAGGCGGATGTGGGGAGCTTAAGCCAGCCAATATATGACGAGGCAGCGGTTAAGGACGTCGGCTACTGGCTAATCAAAGTCCTGGACCGGCAGATGCAACCGCAGGAGGCCATGGTCCAGGCGATATTGCTGGGCAGCGAGCAGGAGGCGGACCAGATCCGGGCCCGGCTGGTGGCGGGGGAAGACATAGGTGACCTGGCCAAACAGTACTCTCAGCTTCAGTCAGCCCAGCTAAGCGGGGCAGACCTGGGCTGGATAACCCCGGACATAGCTACCACCGCTTTTGCCGATTTCGCCTTTGACATCAGCTTCGAACCGGAGACACTGAGCGAGCCCATCCGCGATGAGCAAATGTCCACCAAAGGGGGCTACTGGCTGACCGAGGTGGCGGAGACGGCGGCTGACCGCCCGATATCGGCGGAGAACCGGAGCGTGCTGAAGGTCCAGGCCTTCACCAACTGGGTTGAAGAGATGGAGGCTGACCCGGCCAACCAGATTAAAATCAGCCTGACCGATGATGATAAGACCTGGGCAATAACCCGGGCATTCGATTATATTACCGGTACGGTGGTGCGGCAGTGATGACCAGCGGACAGAGTATCGGGGTGGGACTGATGGGCCTGGGCACGGTGGCCGGCCAGGTGGCCAGGGTACTGGTGGGCAGGGCAGCGTTACTGTCCGAGAAGGTGGGGCGCCCCCTTGTCCTGCGCCGTATCAAGGTGCTGCCGGCAGACCTGAGCCGCCCGCAGGTAAAAGAGATGGAACCACGGCTTTTTACCACCGACGTTGACGATTTCTTCGCCACGCCGGGCATTGACATCGTGGTGGAAGCCATCGGCGGCGAGAAGCCAGCCCTGGAGTACCTCCAGAAAGCCCTGTCCTCCGGCAGGCATGCGGTCACCTCCAACAAGGAGGTGGTGGCCAAGCACTGGGCCGAGCTACAGGCCCTGGCCGAGCAGAATGGGGTGGAACTGCACTTCGAGGCCAGCGTGGGCGGGGGTATCCCCCTCATCGCCCCCTTTCAGCATGACCTGGTGGCCAACCATATCAAAGGGATTTATGCCATCATCAACGGCACTACCAACTACATCCTGACCAGCATGGCCCGCGACGGGGTGGACTTTCCAGTGGCCCTGCGGCAGGCCCAGGAGCTGGGATATGCCGAGGCCAACCCCCGCAATGACGTGGAAGGGATAGACGCCAGCTACAAGCTGGCTATAATGGCCTCGCTTAACTATCAGACCTGGGTACGGCCGGAGAGTATCCATTGCGAGGGTATCACCCGGCTGGCCAGCCAGGACTTTCAGTATGCCCGGGAGCTGGGTTTCGCCATCAAACTGCTGGCCATCGGCAAGCAGGCTGACGGGCGGGTCGAGGTGCGGGTGCACCCAGTCCTCATCGCCGAAGACTCACTGCTGGCCAAGGTTGACGGCGTTTACAACGCCGTCCTGGTGGAAGGCGACCTGGTGGGCAAGGTGCTTTTCTTCGGTGAAGGGGCCGGGGCCATGCCTACCAGCAGTGCCGTGGTGGCCGATATCGTGGCAGCGGCGCGCAGTATCGTCTCCGGGGCGGTATCCGGGGCCCGCTGGCGGCTGAAACCGGAGGTTACTGTTAGACCGATGGCCGAGATTGAGACCCGCTATTACCCCAGGATGAACGTGGCGGACCAGCCCGGGGTGCTGGCCCAGATATCACAGGTGCTGGGCGACCACCAGATCAGCATCTCCTCGGTCATCCAGAAGATGACGGACAAGGTGAAGCAGACCGCCGAAATCGTGATTATGACCCACCCGGCGGTGGAAAGGGCCATGCAGCAGGCCCTGGAGGGCCTGGAACACCTGGCAGTGGTCAATCAGATTGGTAACTTCATCAGGGTGGAAGGCTGAGGAAAAAGCGGTGAAAAGCGGGGTACTGCAGCACTACAGTGACTACCTCCCGCTTACCCCCCGGACACCGCTATTCTCCATCGGGGAGGGGGATACCCCCCTGGTCAGGTGTGACCGGCTGGGTAAAGCGGTCGGCTGCGGCGAGCTGTACCTGAAGTACGAAGGGTGTAACCCCACCGGGTCGTTTAAGGACCGGGGCATGGTGGTGGCCGTAGCCAAGGCGATAGAAGCCGGCAGCCGGGCCATCATCTGCGCCTCCACCGGCAACACCAGCGCCTCGGCGGCAGCCTATGCCGCCTACTGCAGCCTGACTGCCATCATTGTGGTGCCCAAGGGCCGCATCGCCCTGGGCAAGATGGCCCAGGCTATCGTCTACGGGGCCAGGATTGTGGCCATCGACGGTAACTTTGACCAGGCCCTGAAGATAGTCCGGAAGCTGGCGGACGAGCACCCGGTGACCCTGGTGAACTCGGTCAACCCCTACCGCATCGAGGGGCAAAAGACGGCGGCCTTTGAGGTGGTTGACGTGCTGGGCGATGCCCCGGACTACCTGTTTATTCCGGTGGGTAACGCCGGTAATATCACCGCCTACTGGAAGGGCTTTACCGAATATTTCCAGAAGGGTAAGGCCGGGCAAAAGCCCAGGATGATGGGTTTTCAGGCCGAGGGGGCGGCCCCCATCGTGCGCCAGCGGGTTATCGAGCAGCCGGAGACGG
>JAZDIY010000091.1:0-4317 GCA_043804445.1 Chloroflexota bacterium
CTGGCCGCCCTGATTAACTACAGCGCCACCTTCGCCGTTTCCTTCCTGCTGAGCTTTTACCTGCAGTACGCCAGGGGGATGGACCCGCAGATTGCCGGCCTGGTATTGGTCACCACGCCCGCGGTGCAGGCCCTTTTCTCCTCCCCGGCCGGCCGGCTGTCCGACCGCATCGAGCCCCGGATAATGGCCTCCGCCGGTATGGGCCTGACCACCGCCGGCCTCGTCATGCTCATCTTTCTAACCCAGACCACTCACACCGGATTCATCCTGACCAGCCTGGTTATCATCGGCCTGGGTTTTGCCCTCTTCTCATCGCCCAACACCAACGCCGTGATGAGCTCGGTGACCAAGCGGTACTACGGGGTGGCTTCGGCCACGCTGGGCACCGCACGCAATGTCGGCATGATGCTCAGCCTCGGTATCGCCACCACCATCTTCGCCATCTTCCTGGGGAGGGTGGAAATCTCACCGGAATACTATCCCCTGCTGGTAAAGAGTATCAGCGTCGCTTTCATCGTCTTTACCGCCCTTTGCCTGGGGGGTATCTTCGCCTCACTGGCCAGGGGCAAAATACGCTGACGGCAGGCCGCCCGGCGGCCTGATTTGCAGCCGCGCCCGGTGTTCAAGTAAAATATAGGTAGCCATGAAAAATATCAACCGCTGGCTGGTATTGCTCGCCGCCGTCTGCCTGCTGCTCACCGGGGCCAAAGCCACCCTGGCCCAGACGGGGACCGAGCCCACCGGCTTCAAGAACGTGCAGCTCTGGATTAACCCGGAGTACGATGACCCCCGGCTGCTGGTGATGCTGGAAGGGCAGATAGTGGGGGTAACCGCCCCGGCCGAGGTCAGGTTCCTGGTGCCCACCGCCGCCGAGATGTACTCCGCCGGCTCGATGGACGCCCAGGGGCAGTATTCCGGCGGGCCGCCCCCGCGGGCGCCGTCAGGCCTACCCGGCTGGGACGAAATCAGCTACGAGGTACAGTCCGATACCTTCCGGGTGGAGTACTACGACCCCATAATCGCGGGGCAGCCGGACAAAACCATCGCCTACGATTTCCGCTGGCTCTACCCCATCGCTGACCTGGAGGTCATCGTGCAGCAGCCGCGTCTGGCCAGCAACTTCAGCGTCTCCCCCCCGGGCACCGCCTCTACCGATGGGGAGGGTTTCACCGTCTACGTTTACCAGTACACCGGCCTGGATGACCAGCCGCCCCTCCACTTTGACATCAGCTACACCAAATCAGACGCCCGGCCATCACTGGCCATCGGCAATAACAAGGCATCCAGCAATCCCCTGCTGGTGGTGGTTATCATCATCGTCCTGGGCATGGCCATTGTCGGGGGGTTCTTCTGGGTCCGGAGACCCAGGCCTATGACCAGGGCGGCCCGGCGGCGGTTAGCCAGCCAACCCGCCGCCGGGGGCTCAAAGCGCCCGCCGCCCCAGCGCCGGTTCTGCCGCCAGTGCGGTAACCGGCTGGAAGACGGCTACGGGTACTGTCCCTACTGCGGCACCAAGCTGTAGCCGCCTTGACATCGGCGGGCCTATCGTCTATTGTTCCTATTGAACCACGCCCTTTTAGCAGCCACCGGCGCGGTATCATTGATAGCCACGGAGGTAGCCGGCCATGTACGGGACCAGAGCACGCATCGGTTTAATCGTCCCTTCATCCAACACCATCGTCGAGCCCGAGTTCAACGCCCTGAAACCGGACGACGTTTCGGTGCATTCCGCCCGGATGCTGCTCACCCACGGCACGCTAGAGCAGCTGGAGAGGATGGTGGCTGATGTCGACGGGGCAGCGGCCCTCATCGCCACCGTACGCCCCAGCATCGTCGCCTTTACCTGTACCAGCGGCAGTCTCTTCGGCGGCCTGGGGTGGGACGAGAAGCTAATCAAGCGCATCGAGGGGATAGTCAAGGTGCCGGTGACCACCACCGCCACCGCCGTCATGCGGGCCTTCCGGGAGCTGGGCATCAACAAGGTGTCCGTGGGCACGCCTTACAACGAGGAGCTGAACAAGGTGGAGCTGGACTTCTTCGAAAGCTCCGGAATTGAAGTGCTGGATATCAAGGGCCTTGACCTGACCGTGGAGGAGATGCACCAGATACCCCTGGAAGAGTACGTGAAACTGGCCCGCCAGGTGGACAAGCCGGAGGCTGACGCCGTTTTCCTGAGCTGCGCCAACCTCAAGGCAGTGCCCATCGTGGACCGGCTGGAAAAAGAGCTGGGCAAACCCGTCTTCAGCAGCATCATCGCCACCTTCTGGGACGTGATGCGGCGGCTGGGCATCAAAGAGCCCATCGAGGGCCACGGCAGGCTCCTGGCCAGCATCTAGCCGGCCCGGCGCTAAAACTTCAGTCCAGGTCAAGCAGCCGGGCCGGGTTAACCTTGACCAGTACCTCCAGCTCCTGCTCGGAGAGGCCCAGCCTCAGCATGTTGGCCAGCATTATCCGGAAGCCCTCCGGTGGCAGGGGGTTGATGGTCTGCCCGAAATCGGTGCTCAAGACGCAGTGTTCCACCCCCACCGCCCGCACGTTCTCCACGATGGTCTCCGGGGGCATCCCCTGTATCCAGGGCATACAATCGATGAAGGTATGCTCGATATAGGCCCCCTTGCCGACCAGCTCCCGCTGCTGGGCGATGGTCAGGGGGTTGCCCGATATCTCGTTCAGGGGATGGGTGATGGTCACCTTAATCTCTCTCTGCCGGGCCGCCTCGGTTATGGCGAAAATCTCCGGGGCCGAGATGTGGCCCGTCCCCAGCACCAGGTGGTAGCTCTGGATAATATCCAGAATGGGGGCTACCTGGGACACCAGCCGGCCCGCCCGGTCCAGGAGAGAAATGCCCTCGGCCGGGGTATACTGGCTGACCCGTATCGGGTAGTGGCCGCCGCCCTTTTTCCTCATGGCGGCGTCCACCGTTGAGGAATAGGTGGGCATCCAGATAACCTTGGCCCCGGTCCTGGCGGCGATCTCCACCACCTCCGGGTTCAAGCCCCCCACCCCCACGTTCAATACCAGACTGCCGACCAGCCGGAAATCAGGGACGACCTGGTTCACCATCCGGGCCAGAGGGCCGGTGCCATAGCTATGGCACTTGAGCACAACCGCCCTCATACCCGCCTCCCGGGCATGCCGGGCCAGGCCCAGGGCATCCAGGGGCCGATCGTGGAAGGGGTCAGGGCCGGCATGGACATGGACGTCAATCGCCCCCCTCATTAACCGGCCTAACGGGGAGTCCGGGGTAATGGCTCCGGACGATACCGGCAGTACTGCATCTGACATCATATCTCAACCTCCTTCGGCATTTCCCGATTAGCTCAAAGCCCCGTGCCGGGCCAATTTGGGGACTTTGTAGATGGGCTCGGCCCGCCACCCCCGGTACTCCTTGACCGGTACGCTCTTTTTCAGCGGCTCTCCCAGCGAGCCGGGCTCCGGCCGGTAGTAGGTGAACTCAACCGGGACCGTCCACTGTTTGAGTTTACCGTCGGCCAGCCTCAAGTGGATGTTCCTGAACCAGTCCGGGGACGGGTCGGGGTAGTCCAGCCGGTCATGCAGGCCCCGGCTCTCGGTCCTCAGCATGGCGTTGCGGATGATGCACTCCGCCACCAGCACCATATTCTCCATCTCCAGGACACTAAGCCACTCCGCGTTCAAGCGCGGCTGGCGGTTGGGCACGAAAAGCCGGGGCAGCACCTCTTTCTGGTACCGCTTCACCTCGGCCAGGGCCGCCTTCAGCCCGGCCTCAGTCCGCCCGTACTCGGTCTCCTTGGCCATAATTTCCTGAAGCGGCGGCCTGACGCTGGCCACCCTGGTGCCCGGCGGCCGCTGCAGCGGGGCCAGGGCCCGGGCCACCAGGCCCCGGACGGCCTCAGGGTCAACTTCGGGCATAGGTGTTTTGCTGGCTTTATCGGCCGCCTCGCCGCCGCCGATGATACCCATACACATACAGAAGGGCAGGGAGTTGGCCGTCATACGGTCGGCCCCATCACCACCGGAGGATACCTCACCGATGGCGTAGAGCCCGGGCAGGTCGGTCTCACACCGGGTATTGATGTCGCAGCCGCCCTGACAGTAGTGCATGGCATAGCCGGTCTCGATGCTGTCATTATGTAAATCGATACCGGCCTTGTCGAACCGGACGAAGGTGTGCGACTCGGCGAACTCGGCCAATTTCTCGTCAATGTAGCTTTTCGGCTGGTGGATGATATTGGTATAGACCCCCCCGTGAGGTGAGGTCTTCCCCGCCTTTATCTCGTGGAAGATGGACCGGGAGATAATGGCCCGGCTGCTGCGCTCCATATTGACCGGGTCCCA
>JAZDIY010000092.1:0-2121 GCA_043804445.1 Chloroflexota bacterium
ACCGGTGAGGACTGGCCCCGGGTGTACGTTACCCGGCGCCTGGAGGAAGACGGGGCCCGCTACTTCGGGCCGTTCGCCAGCGCCCGCTCGGTGCGCCAGACGCTAAAGATAATCAAGGGCCTTTTCCCCTTCCGCTCCTGCACCCGGCCCATCACCGGCACCGATGCCCGTGCCTGTCTGGAGTACTACCTCCATAACTGTGCCGGGCCCTGCATTGGTGAGGTGGACCGGGCGGAGTATGCCGGTATCATCAAACAGGTCATCCTCTTTCTGGAAGGCCGGCGTGATTCGGTACTCAAGGGACTGGAGAGGGAGATGCAGCAGGCGTCCGACACCATGCAGTTTGAAAAGGCGGCCCGGCTGCGGGACCAGATTCAGGGGGTGAAGCAGGTCATCGAGGGGCAGCAGATTGCGGCCACGGTCAGCGGCGAGCAGGATGCCATCGCCTTCGCCCGGGACCGGGACCAGAGCTACGTCCAGGTGTTCTTCATCCGGCGGGGCAAGATAATCGGCCGGGAGAGCTTTGTACTGGAGGGCACCCGCTTTGAAGAGCCGCCGCAGGTCATGGCCAGCTTTATCAAGCAGTTCTACCAGGCTACCCAGGATATACCGCCCGGGCTGCTGCTGCAGTACCCGGTAGATGATGCCGCTACCATTGAGGACTGGTTGAAGGCCAAGGCGGGGCATAAGGTCCGTCTCCAGGTGCCGCGCCGTGGCCCCAAAAAGCAGCTGATTGATATCGTGGCCGAGAACGCCGAGCAGGGGCTGGAGCAGGCCAAAATCAGACGGCTGCCCACGGCGGCGGCGCTGACCGCGGCCCTGGCCGAGGTGGCCCGGGAACTGGGCCTGCCCCGGCCGCCGGCCCGCATCGAGGGCTACGATATCTCCGATGTCCAGGGGACGGCGGCGGTGGGCAGTATGGTGGTCATGGAAAAGGGGAAGGCCCGGCCGGACCAGTACCGGCGCTTCCGTATCAGGACCGTCTCCGGGGCTAATGACTACGCCATGCTCCAGGAGGTGCTGAGGCGGCGCTTCAAACGTGGTAATCTCGGGGGTGAACGTACCGCCTGGACGGTACTGCCTGACCTGGTGCTTATTGACGGGGGCAGGGGACAGATCAACGCGGCCCTGGCCACCATGCGGGAAGCCGGGGTGGAGTCAATAGCCGTGGTTGGCCTGGCCAAGGAAAACGAGGAGCTTTTTATACCCGGGCAGGCCAGACCCATCAGGCTGGCCCGCAGCTCAGCGGCGTTGCAGCTGCTGCAAAGGCTGCGGGACGAGGCCCACCGCTTTGCCCTGGGCTATCACCACCAGGTACGCCGCCGTGAGGCTTTCGGCTCGGCCCTGGACGCCGTTCCCGGTATCGGCCCCAAGCGCAAGCGGGCCCTTCTCCGGCAGTTCGGCTCGGTACCGGCCATCCGGCAGGCTACGGTGGAGGAACTGGTCACCGCCGGGATAACGGCCAGCCTGGCCCGCAAGATAAAGGAATTACTCTAAACGGCGGGCTAGCTGCCTTCGTACTTGAAGGAAATCCTTACCTTGGCCCGGTAGGCCTTAATTTTGCCGTTTTCCAGATGGACATCCAGCTCCTCAATCTCGGCGATGCGCAGGTCGCGCAACGATTTGGAGGCGGTTTCGATGGCATTGGCCGTGGCCTTCTCCCAGGAATCGGGGCTGGTCCCTACCAGGGTGATTATCTTGTAAACACTGTCCGGCATGGCTGACTCCTTTCCTCTGCAGGGGGGTTTATTGTGTCGCCAATACTAGCACTATCCCGGCGGGCTGTCAATACCGGGGGTTATCAGGTTAACAGGAACCGGGCGATGGCCGCCGCCAGGCCGCTCCGGTCAACGTCTGCCGTGACGTGGTCGGCGGCCTGCTTGACCTCGTCGGGGGCGTTACCCATGGCCACCGCCAGGCCGGCCAGGGCCAGCAGAGGCAGGTCGTTGGTGCCGTCGCCGACCACCATCACCTCGTCCAAAGCGATGCCGAGATAAGAGGTCAGGGCGGCCAGGGCCTTGCCCTTGGATACCCGGGGGTCAACGATGTTGACGAAGTGGACTTCGGGATAGGCGGGGGTCATCGCCCAAGAGAAGCGCAGCCGTTCCTCAAAACGGGCCT
>JAZDIY010000093.1:0-3658 GCA_043804445.1 Chloroflexota bacterium
TTTGCCCCAAGATATATCGGGCAGGCTTGAGGGTCTAGATGGGCCTCATTAGGCATATACTCTTCCACGACTTCTGGAGTTTTCTCTTCGTGCTGTCCGGTCTGGTAGACCTGGGAATAGGGGTTGTCTCCTGCTTCACCGGGGCGCTGGCCGTTAGTAATTCGCCCTTGCCCACATTTGCCGTTTGTTTTATCGTCGGCGGCGTTTACCTCTCGGTTGGCTTCACCATCGCCATAGTCAGGATGAGAAGACACCCTTCTTGACATCGCCTCTGACAAAAAGAAACAGCCGCCCGGAAACGGGTCTGGCATCCTGATTTAGCCGTTGGCCGGTCTGAAGACCAGCTCAAAGTCCCCCGTCCCCCAGTCCACGTAGTCCATTTCTACCGGTTTGCCGATGGCCAGTTTACTCAGGTCAGCGTCGACGAGACGGGCGGTCACCCCGGAACCCTCCTCCAGGTAGATAGCGGCCACGGCGTACGGGGCCAGCCGCTCATACTTGGGCGGGGGCACGTGGATAATGGTGAAAGGGCCGATTTTTCCCCGGCCGCTGAGCTTGGTGATGGCCAGATTTTCACTGTGGCACTGGCTGCAGAGCTGCTTCGGGGTGGCCATGATGGCCCCGCAGTCGTTGCATTTAAGACCGAGCAGTTCTCCCCGCCCGATGGCCTTGACGTACTCGCTGTTCCTTAGCACTCTCTCCGCCATTGACTAAAGCCTCCTTAAAATGTGCACCGAGGCGGTGGCGCCGCTGGCCCCGACGTTGTGGGCCAGGCCAATCCCGGCCTTCTTTATCTGCCGTCCGCTCTCCTGGGCTTCGCCCCTCAGCTGCTTGACTACCTCGTATATCTGCCCGATGCCGGTGGCGGCTACCGGGTGACCCTTGGCCTTGAGCCCCCCGGAGGCGTTGATTGGCCTTTCGCCATTAAGGGCCGTCCTGCCCTCGGCAGCGGCGGCAGCCGCCTCGCCCCGCGGGAAGAAGCCGAGGTCCTCGGTGGCAATCACCTCGGCAATGGTAAAGCAGTCATGGACCTCGGCGAAGTCAACGTCTTTGGCGGTGATGCCCGCCTGTTTATAGGCCTCTTTAGCGGCCAGCTCGGCGGCCAGTATCCGGGTGGGGTCCTCCCGGTCATGGCTGGCGATGTAGTCTGAGTTATGCCCCGAACCGGCGATTAGAATCGGTTTGGCTACCCTTGAGGCCATCTCCCGGCTGGCAATGATGGCGGCGGTAGCCCCGTCGGAGAAGGGACAGCAGTCAAACAGGCGCAGCGGGTCGGCGACCACGAAGGCGCACATCGCCTTCTCCATGGTCAGTTCCTTGCGGAACTGGGCGGTGGGGTTCATCATGGCGTTGCGGTGGTTCTTTACCGCGATGGCGGCCAGGTGCTCCAGGCTGGTGCCGTACTTGTTGATGTGGGCGGAGGCAATCATGCCGTAGAAGCCGGGGAAGGTGCCCCCGGATGACGCCTCATAGAGATAGTCCGAGCCAGCGGCAAACTGTTCGGTGGCCCGCGGGGTGCTCATTCTCATCACGGACTCGGCACCCACCACCAAGGCCAGGTCGTAGAAGCCGCCCGCCACCGCCATGTAGGCCATGCGGAAGGTAACACCGCCGCTGGAGCAGGCGGTCTCCATCCTGACCGAGGGGATATTGGGGATGCCCAGGTCGGAAGCGATTACCGGTGACATGTGGAGCTGGGTAGCCCCATAGGCACCCTGGCAGTTACCCAGAAACAGGGCTTGAATCTCCTGGGGGGCTACACCGGCATCCTTCATGGCGGCTACCGCGGCCTCGGCTCCCAGCTCGGCGGCGGTGTCGTCGAACACCCCGTACCGGGTTGTCCCCACCCCCAGTATCACCACATCTCTCATGCTAATTCTCCTCATGAAACCTGAAATAGATAAGTCATCACTGAATAGATAGACCAGCCGGCTTTAGCCCAGGGCTATCCTCACCTTGGGCACCAGCCGCTTGAACCCGGTATCCTCCTGGTAGGTCCCCCGCTTCTGGATTACCGCCAGCGTGGCGGTCGGTACCAGGGGGTAAGGTACCCAGTGCCAGGTGCCTTCATTTAGAATTATAGCCTTTGAGCCGTCAAGCAGGAAGGCTCTTACCTCGTCGGCGGATGGTGCCGCGCTGGTGGCACTGGCCACCAGCATCACCATGCCGCAGGTATCCAGGGGTATCAGTATCTCCGGGCCACCGGCATGCCTTTCCAGCATGTCGCACTGGAAGTGCCGTTGTTTCACGGCGAGAACACCGAAGCTGATGACCGGGCCCATATCCACATCAGCCAGACCGGACCAAAAGGTAAGGGCGTTAGTATCCGCCGTGGGGGTACCGATGGGTACCTTGCCGCCCAGGATGGCGCGCAGGGGTATGCTGGATACCAGGCGCAGGTCTTTCATAGGTACCAGCTTACCGAAGGGAGCGAACAGCCGGTCATTGGCTTCGGTCGCGGTAATGGTCAACTCTTCAGGCGCCAAATTTACTTCCCTCCTCCTTTTCGCTATCCTATATTTTACCATTTTCATAGGGGTCATAGGGGTAGTAGGCCAGGACGGTCTCCAGGCGGGAAAGCTGAGCCCCGCCCTCCCAGAGCTGGACAATCTTGACGTCCCGCAGGTATTTCTCCACGTGAAACTCCCGGGCGTAGCCGTAGGCGCCCATGAGCTCCATCGCCTTGTTACAGACCAGGTTGGCCACGTCGCAGGCATAAACCTTGGCCGCCGCCGCCTTGGAAAGCAGGAATTCGTCACCGGGGTTGCCGTACTTCTCGCGTTCATTGAACATGGCCGCCACGTGCAGGTAGTAGGCCCGGGCGCTCTCCACGGCGATGGCCATGTCGGCCAGCATCCCGGCCTGGAGGGTGTGGTTGCGTACCGACTTGCCGTTGTAGTAGCGGGTGCCGGTGTAGTCCACGGCAATCTCCAGGACCGCCTGGGCGCTGCCGATGACCATGGGGGCGCTGGTCAGCCGGCCCCAGCTCAGGGCATTCTTGACGGCGTACCAGTCGGCCCCGGGCTCGGTGCTGGCCCGGTACTCTCTGGGCACCCTGACGTTGTCCAGGTAGATGGCGGCGTTAACGTCGCTGAGCTTCATGCCCATCTTGTCTTCCGGCTTGCCGAAGGAGAGGCCGGGGGTATCGGCGGGGACGTAGATGTAGGCTACCCCTGCCGCCCCCAGCTTGGGGTCGGTGGTGCACAGCACCCCGTACAGCTCGGCAATACCGGCCCCGCCGGGCCACATCTTTTCCCCGTTAATGACCCACTCGTCGCCATCAAGACGGGCCACCGTTTTGATGGCTCGCCCCTGCTGGTGAACGTCTTCCAGGTTGGCCCCCCCGCCCGGCTCGGTGAGGGCCATGCAGCAGACATGAGGCTTGTCCTCGCATAGCCAGGGGATGTACTTGTTCATGATGAAGGTATTGCGGGTGCCCATGGCGATGGACATCACCCAGGGGGGTATCAGGGTGTGGAGGGAGAGGCCGCAGTCCCCCCGGGCCACCTCCTCGGTAATGGCGCAGACCATGACGGCATCCCTGATGCCCAGCCCCCCGTACTTGGCTGAGAAGCCCCGTTTCTGGAGCCCCAGGTGCACCAGGCCCGCGTAGGCCTTCTCAAATACCTCCCGCTCCTCTTCCATCGGCATACGGACG